>JAFZUL010000122.1 GCA_017618355.1 Muribaculaceae bacterium | reverse complement strand
ATAAGGTTGTCACCCATCAGGATGGCAACCTTATTTATTAAAAGGAAATTGTGCGTATGAGAGAGAATTATTTTACGTTCACAATTGCTATGGTACTCTCGGTATTATCGGCATTGAGAACCGACACTGCATAATAGCCAGTGCCTATCACTTCGTAGGAAGTGGTGTTCACGATGTCGAGAGTGTGAGCTTCTTTCGCTTCAATCCTATAAACCACATAACGCATACCGTTACCCTTATTTTCCCAAGTGAGCTTCTTTCCATCGGCTTTGAGTTGAGTAAGTGCAGAAGGAGCAGATACTGTTGTTCTGCCAAAGAATGGAATCACCGAAGGTTCAGGGAACATCTGGGCAATTTTGCCTAACAAGTTGATTTTATTCTCCTTGAAAACCTTAGCGCAGAACAAGAAGAAGCCTTGAACCTTTTGCTGACGACGAGCGTAGAAAAACTCTTGCTCAATCTCGGTGGTTGTTTGATAAACGGCTTGGCTGTGATTTGGGCTGTAGAGGTCAAGCTCAAGTCCAATAGCCAGTGGACAAGTACCAACGTTATCGGGCCACCACTGAACGAGTTTCAGGAAATTAGCGTTTTGATTCTGTGTAGTGTAGTAAAGCTGTGGAACCACAAGGTCTATCCAATTCTCTTCACACCACTTGAGAATGTCGGCATAGAGGCTGTCGTAATTTGTGATAGAAGTATAGGTTTGAGAGCCACGTGGGTCGGCACTGGCGTTTCTCCAAACACAGAACGGGCTTATCGAGAACACAGCACCAGGCTTGTGGGCAAGGATGGTGTTGTGTACCATCTCGATGGCCTTGTTCACGTTGTCGCGACGCCAATTGGCGATGGTTGTGAAACCAGCAGGCACACCATACTTCTTGTAGTCCTCCATGTCGGGCAGAGTAGTGCCGTCGGGATAGGGGTAGAAGTAGTCATCGAAGTGTATGCCATCAACATTATATTTGTCGAGCAAGTCGGCAACCACGTTGCATAAGTGCTGACGTACCTCGGGCAATCCAGGATTGAGAATCCACAGTTTGCCATACTGCATTACCCATTCGGGATGTTGCTTTGAGATGGCGTTAGCAGCAGGATTGAACTTGGTGTAATCCTCGCAGATGCGGTAAGGATTCATCCACGCATGGAACTCCATCCCGCGCTTGTGGGTCTCCTCAATCATGAAGTTCATAACGTCCCATCCAGGATCTTGGCCTTGAGTGCCTGTAAGGAACTGGCTCCAGGGCTCTAGCGTCGAATTGTAAAACGCGTCGGCGCATGGGCGCACCTGCATGATTACGGTGTTAATGTTATGCTGCTTAAACAAGTCAAGATACTCAATGAATTCCTGCTTCTGCACCTCGGGATTTGTCTTGTTGCGAGGCCAGTCGATGTCGCGCACAGTGCAGAGCCACACTGCTCTGATTTCCTTGCGAGGCATCGTCACATCTTCGGGTTTGAGTGTAGTCTCGGTGCCAGGATCAGGATTCGGATTAGGGTTAGGATTTGGTCCTGGCGAAGGCTCATCATCACCGCAAGCCAGCATTACCAAAGCCATAGCAAACAAAAGAAAAAACTTCTTTATCATTTTCTAAATCTTTATTTAAAAGGGCATCGTCTCGTGACGTGACTAAAAATTGAGAACGATGCCCTTTATGAAAAGTTCTATTTAGAATTTCCTAGTAAGATGTTATAAATCGCAGTCACATCCGAAGCAGTGATTTGACCGTCGCCGTTTTGGTCACCGTTTACAATATCACTGTCATTGTTGTAGAGCAAATGGTTGTAAAGGGCTGTTACATCCGATGCAGTAACTACACCGTCACCATTAACGTCACCAGGTATAGCGGCCGAGCCACCCTGGAGATACTGCGACTTGGGAGCTACAGTGATGCGGCTGTTGTTTGCGGTAGGCAGAGTAAACTCAGCAACACCGTCGGAATTGTTGGCAAGATAGATATTGTTGGCATAGTCAAACGCCAGACCATAACTATCGCCACCCAGACCATGATCTATGATGTAAAGCGGAGATATTGATGGCACGTCGCCATTGAAGGTGACATTAAAGATGCGAGTCTCATCGCCAGCGCCTACAGCCATCAATGTGCCATCATAGCTAAGTGCCAAAGCTGCACGTTGTGAAGTGCTGATGAGCGAAGCATCAACTGTACCTGACTTGAACAGCGCCTCACCGTTTTTGATGTAGGACAGAGAGGGTAGTGCAGCACCATCGCTCCAGCGATATTGCGATACCCATACACCGCCATTCTGTGGAATAATCACACAGTTAGCATTACTGAGCATAGCATAGCCATTGTTGTCATCAACAGGGTTGTCAAATAGCAGTGCTGATGGAGCTTGTGCCCATGGAGTCTCATTGTTGCCAATGTTGTATTGCAACACAGCGACTCGTGGGAGCACAGATCCGGCATTCATATAAGTGCCGAGGTAGTCCTCATCAACAGTGTAGAGGATGGTGTTCTCACCAGTGCCTACAGCATAGCAAGAAGAAATAGAACCTGCAATCTTAGTGTCTCCATTCCATAAGAGACCGTCTCCATCGCGGGTACCACCAAAGACGGGTACAAACTCACCATTCAGATTGCCTGGGTTAGCTTTCCAAATACCAGAGTGGTTGTCGCTCCAGTCGGCAAGATATATAGTGCCATCCTCACCAACTGATGGACGCATAGGACTTGATGAAGTTGACCAATTCACATTACCAGCATAACTGTTGCTACCCTGACCAGTAACATCACTGAGGTTGGCATCGAGCACATAAAGGCCATTCTGAGTTACGCGGTCTCCTGCTGTGCCGCCACTTCCTTCGGTAATATATACGCGACCAAAGTACTCGCTCTCCATACAGTTGTCAACAGCGATACCACGAGCCTGCTTGAAGCTGAGCTGTGGAGCCTCACGGTCACAACTGATTGCAGGAACAGTGAGGGTGCTAGCCTCGCCTGTAGCTTTAACTTCCCACTTAACGGCATCGCCCTTCACATCACTCATCTTCACAAGCACATTGTTGCGTCCGCGTGGAAGAGCTCCTGCATCGATAACGATTGGATCACCTGTCTCATTATACACAGTTACCTGAACCTCAGTGGCATCGGCATTGAGTGTGAATGAAAGCACATAATGTCCCTCGCCATTCTCGCCTGTCGAGAGCTCCGATGCGTAAATGTTAGGTTGAGCTGTTACTGTTGCGGGAGGCTCGTAATTGGGATCCTCAAGCAAAGTGTAGAAACTGGTGGTCTTGGCTGCTTGCACTGTCACATCTTTCTCTTGGGTGATATAACCATCCATTTCCATACGCACCTTATAGTTGCCTGGTGCCAAGTCACGGAAAACATAGATACCATTGTACCAGTCGTCGGTAGTATAGGTATCTAATGTGGCTCCACTAGCATTCATCAGAGTCACAGTAGCGCCATTGAGCGGCTGATACTGGTCGTGCGACTTCTTGACGAAATTATTGAACTCAGGAGCACTCATCTTGCGCTGGCTGTCCTTAACCGAGCCTAGAATCTCACCTGTGGTGGGAGCGTCAGCACCATAGTAGTCAAGGAAGAAGCGATAGGTGTTGATTGCGTTCATGTGATCATAGTCATGATTGAGCAATCGGTGAGTCTCAGGTTCATAATCGTGGAACGAACCCTCAATCAAGAATCCTGGCACAGTGAGCGTGCGCATAACACCCAAGTAGAAACCCAAGAAGTGATAGTCGTCACGAACAATGGGATTCGTAAGTGAACCAGCTGTCCATATGCTGGTGTTGTTCTCATAGAGGAATGGCCAGCACCTTGTAGCCATCTCTTTATCCTCGGGTTTCCAAGGAACACCGGCAGCAGCATTCTCATTACCCTTGTAGAGGGTGAGAAGATAGTTTGTGCCAGAATTGGCTCCAAGAGCATTACTGTGTACCGATACAAAAGCGTCGGCACCAAAGGCGTTAGCCTCGGCCGAAATTTCAGTTAGCACCTTATCGTCCTCATCACGGTTTTGTGTGCGTGAGAGCATTACTGTGGCACCCGACTCTTGAAGCAGACGCGCCAGCTCCAGACCTTTCACTAGGTTGCACGAAGACTCATAGAAGCCATTGTGGTCTCCTGCTGCAAATGGGATTGTGGGGATGTTGCGGTCGTTAGCAGGATCATATCCTCCATGGCCAGGATTTACATAAATTTTCTTGCCTGTTAAGTCAGTGGCAAACGCATTACTGCCTGCAATCATTGCAAAGGCAGTGAGAAGAAATATAAACTTTTTCATGCTTTTACAATGTTATTTGGTTATAGTAATGTCCATAATATAAATCTCGCCCTCAAGGGTGTGGAAAGCAATCTTGCCTGGGATGGCACTTGGGAACATGCACACCATGTCATCGGGTGTCACCTGCTGGGAGAAAGAACCGTTGGCGGCACACAACATAACTGTGGAACCAGTAATTTGATAGCCGTCATCACGGTCGTTCATGGCAACCACATAGTCGTTGTCCATCCATTGTGGAGCACGATATTTGCCCACAAAGGTGGTAGAGCCAGTAGCGATATCATAGACCCATGAGCCTTTGCCAGAAACGGTATAGGCTATTTTAGAGCCATCGGGCGATAGAACTGGCCACAAATAGCGCTCATTCTCACCATTAGGAGTGATGGTCTTCACCACGTTGTTCTCAACGATGTTGATCTTGAGGTTTCCAGCATTGTTTACGCTTTTGCCATTAATACTGCGTAGCATAACACTCATGCCGGCACGAGGCTCAACTGAAAGCACGGTTGTTTTGCCTGTTGCTAGATTTGTCTCGTTCAGACCGATGTAGTCCTCAGTAGAAGTGAGGATGCTGTTACCATCGGCAGTGAAAATGGGGTGATAGGCTTGCGTGCCTGTATTGACACGGGTCATCTTACCCACTTCCACCTGCTGTGCCATGGCGTTAAATCCGAGGCACAGCAAGCCAATCAAAATTATGCTTTTAAATCTCATAATTCGTTTAAAGTGAGAAAAATATTACATTAGTTACCGAGCAGGATATTGTAAATGAAGGTTACATCGGCAGAAGTAATATTGCCGTCTCCATTTGCGTCGCATGTATCATAGTAAGTCATGTCGTTGTTGAGCAAGTAATTGTAGATTGCTGTAACGTCAGATGCTGTTACAGAGCCATCACCGTTTACATCGCCAAGAACAACAACAGCTCCGCCTGCAACATTAAGTTTCTGTGCCAATGGAGCAGGGGTCTCGCATACGTTCTCGGCTACAGGAAGGGCAAATACACCAACATTACCTGTGCTTGATGAGTTGACGCGGTCAAGAGTGCAATACAAGTTGTGGGCAGCGTCGACAGCGATACTGTAACAGTTTTGGCCAAGCGATGGGTTGATGTCATAGTCAAGAGTCAAAGAAGGAACACCAGCATCATCAAATGTCACATTGAACACCTTTATGTCATTCATTGATGATACTGCCATCTTTGTGCCTTCATCATAAAGACAGATTGCAGAAGAATAGCTGCTGGCAATCAATGTGGGATCAACTTGACCTGAATTAAACAGCACCTCACCGTTCTTGATGTACACGAGTGATGGGATGCCTGCTGAATCAGACCAGCGAGTCTGTGAAATCCACCATCCACCGTTTTGAGGAATGATAACACTGTTACCATTCTGGAACAATTTGTCGGGATTATCATAAACTATAGCACTTGGAGCTTGCTCCCATGGTTGCTCAATATTACCGATATTGAACTGATAAATACCTTGCGTATTGCCATTCTCGTTCACATAATCTTCATCGAAGGTATAGAGAACAGTATTCTCGCCTGTGCCCTCTACCCAGCAGCTTGGGATGGAGCCAGAGATAGCGACACCTTCTTCATTGAATCTAAGACCATCACCGTTTGGAGTGCCACCAAACACTTGAAGGAAATCGGCTGTAAGATTTTTGGCGTCGGCACGCCACACACCTGGGTGGCCATCGCTCCAGTCGCTGATGTAAATTTTTCCGTCTGCATTGAGGAAAAGACGGGTACAGCCGCTAGAAGCACCCCATGTTACATTGCCACTATATGCAGCATTGCCTTGGTTTGTAATATCATTAAATGCGGCATCATATACATAGATACCAACATTACGAATGTCATTACGAGTCTCGGTAACATAAACACGTCCATAGAACTCACTTTCGGTGTCTTGGTCGAGAGCTAAACCGCGTGGACTCATGTAACCTTCAAGCGTTGCGGTGTTGTTCTCATCGATAAC
Organism: Muribaculaceae bacterium; assembly: GCA_017618355.1. GTDB lineage: Bacteria > Bacteroidota > Bacteroidia > Bacteroidales > Muribaculaceae > Sodaliphilus. Next base: position 12,109 of record JAFZUL010000122.1, on the reverse strand, counting down.
TAACGTTGCTGCCTCACCAGCTCCCCATGCTTCGCCAGTGGCTTTTACGCTCCAAGTGTACTCGCCACTGAGTCCAGCCAAATTGATCTCTTGCGAGTTCTCGCCTTTTGCGAGACCTGTGCCTGCAATTGTCTTAACAAGGGTTGAGCCTTGATAAATGTTGATTTCAACACTTGTTGCGGGCGCATTCAGCGTGTAGCTAATCATGAAGCTTGTTCCGTCGTTAGCGGGAACTGCTTTAAGCCCAGAAGCAAACACGTTCGCTTCACGTGCGCCAGCAATAGTGGCGACACATGCCATAACTACTAATAGTAATGATTTTAGTCTCATGTTTTAATTTGTTTTTTAAGACTTTGATGTGGGGGAGTGGTCTCCCCCAGCATCAAAGTGCGGTTAATATTAATAATTTTTTATTCTCTTTCAGGGAATTCAAAGATTGCGAATCCTGCCTTTGGAGCGGCAGCCATAACACAAAGCTTTCCATTTACAACACCCCATCCAGTGCTAGCCGAAGGAGCAGAACCGAAGGATGCAGGATTGCTGCCACCAATGACATAAGTGAACAATGGTTGTGGAGCGCCATCAGCAACAAGATTCATCATTGCGAGAGCAGTAGTAGCGCCATCGCTCAGGTCATAAACGTAGAACGTCTGCTCAGCATCACCTGACCACGCTCCCCATCTACCTGAGGTGGTAATAAGATAACGCTCACTGTCGAAAGTGATAACTCTTGCGTCTGTGCAACGGACAGGAACCATTTCCTGATCAATTAATGTGACAGGATTAAGGTCGGCGTCAGTCAAGTAAATGCCTGCCTGAACACTTGTTACAGTGTACTCATTATCCTTGCCATCGACTTGATTGATTGCTGCGTAATATGACAGTGTGGTTGGAGGAATGATGTATGTTGGATTTTCGAGATTAGTGAATCCAGTAACATTATAGCGAAGCACAGCAGTACCATCTTGTGTAACGAAGTAGATATAACCGTTACCGCTCTCATCGAGGCAAACGTTCAAGTTGTCACCAAATCTAAGCTTCGACAAGTCAACCTCGCCCTCAGGACCATTAGCAGCACCCAAGAACTCAAGAAGTATTTGAGGCTTAGAGCTGGTGTTGTCCCAGTAATAGAGCTTGAGCGGCTGGTCTTCGCCAACACTTGTAGAGAGGTTGCTAACATAGTAGTGGCCATGACTGATGCGACCTGCGCTCACAAGGAAGGTTCCCATCTCCACACCGTCAAGGTTGAGGCTTACACCGCCTGGATTGCCGCCAACGATCTCGTTATATGGAATAACTCTCACATTAGGTCCACCCTCACGAGAAACGATGAGCAGGTTGTTTCCATCGAAGTCGGCGCTGCGGGTGTTCTCGCCCACGAAGTCGCCAAATAGATTTCCAGTAGCGTTGCAGAATGGATAGATGTTGCCTCTGTTGAAGTCGGCTCCAAATACTGGAATTGCGGCAAAGAGCAGACGGTACTCCGACTTGAGTCCCATGAAGTCAAGTTCTATAGCGCCAGGATTATGTTCTTGAACAACATTGTTTGTTGCCATGGTCAGAGTAGTTACAGTGCGCTTTGGTAGGCAAGAAATAGAGAGAATCTCCACATACCCACAAGAGTCTGCACCTAAGTAGATACTCTTGTCAATCTCGCTTACATAGGCATTCTTCTCGGTGCCATCGGGCAGTTTTACCCTTACGGCAGTGATGATAGGAGTCTCTTTAGGCTCATCAAAGTTGATAGTTACTTGATAAGTGCTGGTGTTCTCACCATTTATGACGGTAACAGGCACAGTATTGCTCTGGCTGAAATCGTAAGTATCTTGGTCAAGATGAGCGCCTAACGAAAGTTTAGAATTAAACTTTATTGCCTGAATGTCGGTCTCCGCGGGAGCATTGAAGGTGATGGTTCTTGTCTCCTCGTCGATGACGCCTTGAATGGCATCAGTGCCCGCAAGACCTCCATTGGCAATAGCCATGCGATAGATGAATGTCTCGCCCGAAGGATTCTCTACTATGGAGTCTTCGCTACAGCCAGTTAGAGCAAAGAACCCCATCAGCAGCACAAATCCGTATAATATCTCATTTTTCATAATGTATATGATGTATAATGTTATCTAAAAACAATTCATTATAGGTTATTCAAGTCCCGTGCCTACCCATTCTTTAGTCTGGTGCAAAGTGTAGCCATGGTTCTTGTAGAGCGTGATTTGGTCCTTAGGAACAGGACGCACATAGTTGTAGTCTTTAGGTGCCTTGCGAGCAGTTCCAGTATTGCACAGGATGAAACCCTCGCTGGCATCTTTGTTCTCAAGTACCACTTCGTCTTTGTTGGCCTTAGGATAGTCGGCATAAACAATGTAAGCACCATACTTGATGTCGATGTTGTAGTCGTTGCACATGTACTCAAGTTTCTTCCAACGCTTAAGGTCGTTGTAACGCAAACCCTCGAACGAAAGCTCTACACGACGCTCACGACGGATCTCCCAAAGCATAGAAGGCACATCGGGGTCACGTTTTGGATCATCATATACAGTACCGTTCACACCAGGTTGCCCACCAAGAGTCTGCAATGGAGGCATCCCGACGCCATTGCGGGCACGAAGCAAGTTGATAGACTTGTCGAGGTCGGCCTGAGTGAGATTGCCAAGTTCATAACAAGCCTCGGCATAGTTGAGCAGTACCTCGGCATAACGCAGACATGGCGCGTCGGTGACGTTGTTGGCGCTGCGGAACTTGAGGTCGGTGCTTGCTGTGTCGGCGTCGTTCATGAACTTGTGCATCGAGTATCCCGAAGTAGAGTAGTTGAATGGCGAGCAATCCTCACCGCGAATGTAGTACTTATCGCGGAAAGTTGCATTCAAGCGTGGGTCACGATCCTGGAAGAATTCCTCAGCAGTCTTTGGACAGAATGTTGGGTCCTTGTAATATACTGGAAGACCGTCAGAGGCGAGGTAGCTGTCGAGCAGCGCCTTGTTGGCACCAGTCTGAGCCTCGGCGTTGTTGTAAGTGAGGGTGCAGTGTGTGAGTACACCATCCACATACTTACGATACATGATCACCTCATTATTACCAGCCAAGTCATCGCTTGTAAAGAGTTTGCCATAATCACTCGAGACGCTGTATTTTCCGCTTTCCATTACAATCAGAGATGCACGTTTCGACAATTCAATCATCCTGTTGCCAAGCTCGGCATCAATGTTGTGATATTTCAGGAAAGTGCCCTCACGAAGTGCACGCCGCGACACCTCAGCCGCAGCGACATAACGATTAATCATCATGTCACCATCGTTGGTGCGGATGTTGGCGATAGCATACTCAAAGTCTTCCATAATCTTCTGGTCAACGTAGGTGCGGGCATCACGGTCTTTGTAAAGCTCGTCATACTCATCAGATGCGAGCCTGTGATCAAAGAATGGCACATCGCCATAGAGGAATGTCAAATCGCTGTATTCCATGCCGCGTAACAGTCGTGACACACCAATCCAGTGATTCTTGGCTTCTTCGCTAAGTCCAGGTACGGTCTGAACTTTCTCAAGCATATAATTAATTTTACGCACATAGCTGAAATCCCATCCACTATCGGTGTCAGGCACGCGGATAGGGGTAAACTCGCCCTGGGTGCGCCATGCGATATCGTCGTTAAAGGTGTCGCCGTTACCAAACTTGCTGCCACCAATCAATCCTGTAGCTCCATATCCAACATAATAGGCAGGATAGAAACTGTAGCTGTAAATTCTGATTTGCTCTTCGTTCTGCCAGTATTCAGTATCAAGAATTCCGTCATAAGGGGAAAGCTCAATGAAGTCGTTGCACGAAGATAGCAATAACAGAACTAACGAAAATACTGATAAAAATTTATATCGTTTCATGATTATCTATCTTTAATGTGATTAGAAAGTAACTTGAACGCCAAATGAAGTTGTTCTTGAATATGGATAAGAACGACCTAAATAGTCACCGTCACCAGTTTTGTACTGAGTTTCGGGATCGATGGGCACATCGCCCATGTGGTCAAACTCAAAGAGGTTCTCAAGTGAGAGATAAACGCGCAATTTCTGCAAGTGAATCTTACGCATCCAATTCTCGGGGAACGTATATCCCAGAGTCACGTTTTTAACACGACAATATGACATATCAAGCAAATATCGTGTCTGACGCAGGAAGTTGCGGGCATTATTTGACTGGCCGTTATTAGTCAAGCGTGGATAGAATGCATCAGTATTCTCTGGAGTCCAGTAGTCGAGTTGGTGAGTGTACCATGCCTCAAGATAGTTGAAGCCCGGGATGACAATAGAGCCGCTGCCCCAGTAGTCGCGCTTGCCGACGCCTTGCAGGAAGATTCCTAAGTCAATTCCCTTATAGTCCATGTCAAGACGAATACCATACTCATATCGTGGGCAACTGTTACCGATTCGTTTCAAGTCACCATGATTATCAATAGTGTTGTCGCCAGGAGTAATTACGCCATCACCATTGAGGTCTTTGTACTTCACATCACCAGGGCCGAAGAAGAACCATCCGTCAGTCTCAAAGTAGGCTTGCGATGGGATGCCTTCTTTCAAAACATAATTGCCTGCAGGGTCAACATCGAAGTCATCGATTTGGAACAGGCGGTCGGTCTCATATCCCCAAATCTCGCCATATTCCTTGCCTTCATATACATCAGTAATAATGCGGCTCGTCGATGGAATCTTAGTGTATTTAATCTTTGCATCGCTCAAATAAGCGGTAAGATTCAAGCCCAAGCCAAAGTTGAAATGGTGGTGGAAATCAAGACTGATTTCCCAACCATTTGTCGTCAACTCTCCAAAATTCTCTCTTGGCGCACTCTGTCCAAAAGTGGCTGGTAAAGCTTCACCAGCTGTAATCATGTCGCTGTTCACACGCTTAAACCAGTCAAAGCTAATACCTAAGCGATTACTGAAGAAACGGATATCAGTACCAATATCAGTGGTTGTAATGGTCTCCCATGTAAATCCGTTCTTAAGAGCCTTTGGCAAGCCAAACGAATTTACTTTAGTGTCATTAATAATCCAGTTATAAGTAGTTGGAGTCAGCAGTGGCAAAAATTCATATTGAGCAACATCCTGGTTTCCAATTTGACCCCATGATCCTCTTATCTTCCACATGCTGAGTGTTGGTTTCAAACTTTCCATAAAACTCTCCTCGCTGATAACCCAGCCTGCCGACATAGAAGGGAAAAAACCCCACAATTTGTCCTGAGGGAATCTAGATGAACCGTCATAACGGCCATTCAACTCAAGCAAATATCGGCTCTTGTAAGCATAATTGAGTCGTGCAAAGTAACCGGTGCGAGCCCAGTGGTTATGTTGGCTATTAGAATACTGCTCACCAAAAGCAAGTGGCAACTCTGTATGGTCAACCAACAAGACGCCACGGCGTTCGGCAGTGTTTCCATATTCTGTGTAATGCTCAAGATTTAAGCCTAAAATAGCACCAAATTCATGAGCTTCATTGAATGTGGTATTATAACGGAATAAGCCATTGAAAACATGGAAATCGCTATTCTGGGTCTGGTTGATAACTTTGTCGTGTGAAGTCAAAGTCCATATTTCATTGCGTAAGCCTGCACCACCCCAGAAGTTCCAACCTTGAGCATATCCACCATTGGTGCGGATATATCGGTTGACATGAGTAAAGGTGTAGTCTCCCTCAAAGTCAAGCCCCTTGACAATATGAATTGTGGTACCAAGTGAAACGCGAAAATAGTTGTTGGTCTTTTCATTTCTATTGGCCTGCTGAATTTCGGTCACAGCGTTACGGAAAGGAATTCCCTGATAAGTGCCATAAGGCATTATCTTTGGCCAGCGATACAAATAGTACCACTCATCATAGTAGCTTGAAGGTCCAAAGTAGTATGGATCCTCAAGTTTGTAGCGAGTATATAAGAATTTTGTGCGAACGTCTATATACTTGCCAAGTGAGGTACTAGTGTTAGCCGACACATTGTAACGCTTATAGCTGTCGGTGTTGACCTTCATGATACCATCCTGTCCCAAATAACCTAAGCCCACATTGTAAGTGGTGTTGCCAGCGGAGCCGCTAATGTTCAAGTTGTGAGACTGCTGGAAGGCGTTCTTCTTCATAAACATATCGGCTCCGTCAAATGAGCGGTAGAAGTAGAGTTTACCATCCATTATCTCGAAGTCGCGGCCTAACACTAATTCATTGCTAAGATTCATGCCTCCATACACGCGATCCCACTCCTTCATGCGCTCAATTGACTCAAGGTTCCAGGTAAGATAGCAAGAGTTAACTTGCTCCGAGAGGTTGGGGTTCTGGCGAAGTCCAGCATCCCACGACATTTGAGCACCTTCATAAGTCTTTACAATCTCAGGGGTCACAGTTGGGCGACGCCACGAGAAGTTGTCAGTATAAGTGATTTTAACCTTATCACCTTTCTTAGCTTGCTTAGTAGTGATAAGCACAACGCCAAAAGCGGCTTTAACACCATAGATTGATGCCGATGCTGCATCCTTGAGTACTGAAATGTTCTCTACATCATCGGGGTTGATGTTCTGCAAACTGTTACACTCTACGTTGTCAACGAGAATAAGAGGAGAGGAGTCTCCGTTAACAGAACCAATTATACCACGAATCTTTATTGTTGGGTCGGTTCCAAGTTCTCCTGTAGCGGTGCGCACTGTCAAGCCAGGTGCCGCGCCCTGAAGACCACGAGCGATGTCGGTGATAGGACGAGCCTCAAGTTGCTTTGCAACATCCACCGTGCTCACCGCACCAGTCAGGTTGATACGTTTCTGGGTGCCATAACCCACAACCACCATTTCATCGAGCAATACTCCATCTTCGTCGAGGACAATGTCGCGCGTGCCAGATTTGGTGATGTTTACCACTTGATCGGCGTAACCAACAAATTTGTAGGTCACAGTTGCCGGTCCCTTAAGTGATAGGGTGTAGTAGCCATCGATGTCAGTGGCTGTGCCTTGGTCACCAGCTTGGACGCTAGCTCCAGGCAACGGATCGCCATTCTTGTCGGTGATACGCCCTGTCACAACAATTTTTCCACCTGCTTGTGGTGCAGGCGTCACACTTGCACCGCCATTACTGGCGGCGGTCGGTGCAATCGTCTTGTTCTGCACAATGGTTTGCGCATTCAGCGACACCCATGTGGCTGTCACTGTCAACAAGACCAGAAGTCGCAATGATGTGAGTTTAATTTTTCTCATCGTTCATCTGTTTAGATTGTTAATGAATTTTTGTTAATTTGTTAATATTTTATTCTTTGTGTTTCAGCGTTATTAATTGAAAATAAAAAAGTTGTTTTAAGTCATTCTGAATTACTATTAGAATCAATATGTGAATTCTGACTTTTTTACCAAATAATGCCTATTTGAACGACACAAAATTAATAAAAAAGATTTTAAAAATAAAATTATTTATTAATAAAATATAATATAATTATTAACAATATTAGTTTATGCAAGTATTAATATGATATTTTTTCATAATTCCAATCTTTAAGGCATAAAACAAAAAAAGCACCTCGTTATGAGATGCTTTCTTTGGAGGTCGCTAGCGGATTCGAACCGCTGTGCCCGGTTTTGCAGACCGGTGACTAAACCACTCATCCAAGCGACCGTTTCGGTTTTTGCGACTGCAAAGATAGACTTATTTTATGAACTGTGCAAGATAATTGTCGATTTTTTTCAAAAAAACTGTGAAATGCATATTTATTGTCAGATTATTTACTAACTTTGCCAGCGAGTTAGTATTTGAGTATTAATTAAATGCCATGTTAAACAAAACATGATAACTATAATTAAAATATTATGAGACGTATAACAATGATCCTTTCGGCTGTCCTTGTTGTTTTATGCGCTTGCGCTGGCAACAAATCGCAACAAGAAAGCCCAAAAAGCAACAATGAGAACATGGAAAAGAAAACTACATTAGTAGCCTATTTTTCGGCTACAGGTACAACAAAAGCTGCAGCTGAGAAACTGGCAGAGGTTGTGAATGGCGACCTTCATGAGATTCAGCCCGAGCAACCTTACACCGATGCCGACCTAGACTGGCATAACCAGCAGAGCCGCAGTTCGGTAGAAATGAAAGACAAGAGCAGTCGTCCAGCCATCAAAAACAAGGTGGAGAATATGGACCAGTACGACACAATCTATCTTGGATTCCCCATCTGGTGGTACATAGCTCCAACTATCGTTAACACCTTCGTTGAGCAGTATAATCTTGAGGGCAAAACTGTTATCCCATTCTTTACTTCAGGTGGCAGTGAAGCAGGCGAGACGTTGAATTATCTACAACCATCGGCACCTAAAGCCAACTGGAAAGAGCCAATCAATCTCACTGGCAAGAGCAAAGAGGAGATTGAGAAGCTTGTGAAATAGTTTTAGAAAAGGGGGGGGCAAAATGCTCCTTCTGTGACAGCTGAAGGTATTGCAAAACTCGGAATTAAACGCAACTCCTCCTCTAAGATAGAGGAGGTGCCCCAGCGGGGCGGAGGAGTATGAAAAACTCATTAATTTGGGGTTCAAGCACTTATGTCGGTCTCCATCATACTCCCCCCGCCCCCCTCTATTTTAGAGGGGGAGCTAAAATGCTTCGCATTATTAGTTTTGCAACAGCCTCAGCTAAAATACATTTTGACACTCCTTTCAAAATTTTGAGCAATGGAGTTAATAGATGACATTAATATTCTCAAAGCCTTTGTTGAGGAAAACGAGTTTTGTTTGCTCTATATCCAAGCGCCTGATTGTGGTTTGTGCTCTATTATGCTCGATAAGATAGAGGATGTTTCACAACGATTCAATAATCTGCACTCTGCTCGTGTGGAATTGCTCGTAGTGCCTGAGGTAGCAGGCGAGTTTCTTGTTGCCACAGCCCCTACGGTTCTATTGTTTGCTCACGGCAAGGAGGTATATCGTGCCGGTACATTTATCGACACGATGGAACTTGAACGAGTTCTAGAAAAATGGAATGAAAATATTATTTAGTTTGCTTGATATCATTGAATCTTGTTCTGAACTGAGCATTAATTATTTTGCATGTTTTGATTAGGTTTATTTCGTCAATAAACCAGGGTAATTTTTTATCATCGGGCCATTTCTCCTGTATCTTTCTTATAGCTTGCTGAAGTTCGCCATGGTTGTATTCTTTACCGCTTTTTGCGCATTCTATCAAATATTCAAAATAGGCATTCCAACGTTGGTTATAATAGCATAATATCAAACCTGCCCAGTTACGGCATGAATAGTCGTTCAAATCGCCACCCCAAGTGGTTACAAGTCTGCGTGCATTCATCTCGTAATAGTCTTTTACTTCGGGTGCGATGCCAAGGTCGCGTGCTTGCTCAATCCACTTGTGCATAGTGCAGAATGGATGACAACTATTTAATCCTTCCATTGAAACCAATATTAGAGTCATCTCTTCTCTAAGGTCGTTCATTCTCTCAAAGTCCCGTTCATGGTAAGCCTTATCAAAGGCTTTCTTGTCCATATAGAATAGGTCTCCAAGCAATTGTCGGCCAATCCAGATAAGGTCAATAGTCATTGCATCGGTTGTAACAGCGTCTTGCTCAAGGAGTTTATCCCATGCATATAATAATTGCTCTGGATTGTAGCGAACAGCGCAACGGCCATGCTCTTTGTCAAGTTCGGGATACTGGCAGGGTAGTGGTCCGCAGAAGGTGGTTGGGCGAATATTCAAAACGCTATCGTATAAGCATTTCCATGCCTCGCGTACTGGTTGTGACTCAAATCCTGCATGGCGGTCGGCAAGTTCGTTGATTACTTGCTCATCAGTCTTTTTGAAGTCCCAAGCCTTTTCAAAAATGTATTCGTATGGGAACTGCTGAACTTCAAGCCCTTCAAGCGTTGAACCTATACCCACAAGGTTGTTTCCTCCATCCTTAAGAGCTGCCTCAAGTCTCTTGCCTGCCTCTTTCACATTGCCCTGAATGTTACTATTGCCGCCAAAGTTGCCAAGGTAGCACCAGATGTATGGCTGACCGAAGAATCCGTCAAGGTCGCGCCACATCTCTTTATACTCGCAATAGTAGTCAAGCATCGTCATTTTGCCTTGTGGCACACCAGTAAGCATGGCTTTAGCTCTTTCAGGAGTGTAGTCTTTGCGCTGATAATAGAGAAACCATCCCATTTGAAGCCATTCGGCACGAGGGTCAACGGCAGTGAGGCTCTCGTAGATGTGCTTTGAGCCATTGTGCAGATACTCTGGCTCAAAGCTAGGTGGATCCATCTCGTTGAATGGGTCGATGCCATAGATATGGTCGGTGCCAAACATGCGAGTCTGCTCCTCAAGGAACATCTTCTGAATCTTGGTATATAATGGGTCTTCGCTGTTGAGGAAGAATGTGCGATAAGGCTCTTCAAACTCATCCCAAGTGCTCATCGCCTTGATGTCGGCATTAGGATACATTTCTTTGAGTTTGCGAGGTACATGGCCTGCAAAAGCGGGGAGGACTGGGCGCATATTCAACGCTCGCTCACGTGCTACAATCTTCTTCTGCAACTCTGCTTGTCCTTCAAGCCACTCCTTAGGCAACGGACCACACCATGCATCGATATTCGCCATTCGGTGCCAGGGAAGATAGACAGGGCCAGTGAAATAACCACGCACTTCCTCATCTGTCATTCCCATCTTGGTCCACACGTTGTACCAAACAGCCTCTTGCCCAGTGATGGCAAGTGGCATATTGATGCCGTTGAGCGCCATCCAGTCGATGAAGCGTTCCCAGTCGGCCCAATCCCAGAATGGCATAGTGTAGCCAAAAGTGCAGTAGTTCAAGAAGAAACGCTGTGGCACACGCGCTTCAACGGTCTCTTTCACAGGCACATCGGGCAGGGTGGAGGGCAAATCAACTGGTATGTCGGCATACCATGAGACAGTGGTCTTGCAGTAGCGGTTAAGATATCGGTTGAGTCCCACAGCCATCGAGTTGGCATTGTTGCCGCCAATAACCACCTTGTCGCCGCGGCTCTCAAGTGTGAAGACATCAACAAGGTCAGGAGCATGAGGGGTGCACACCTTTTCAAATTGAACTTTCTCCGCCAGTCGTGGCGATAAACGCTCGGCCAGTGCTTTTGCTTGATAGATATCGTTAGCGAAGACATTTGTTGATATGCAAAATGTGATTGCGATTAGAAATATTATTTTTTTCATGTTTTTTGATTTACTTTTCTGCAAAATTATTGATAAAAATCAAATGTCGCAATAAAAATATAGAAAAGTTTTTGCGTATTAATAATTATGTGTATCTTTACCCCGTAATAACTACTGAGATGCAGCGACTGAAAGAAATTCTCAATCGTGACGATGTTAGGGGAGTGGTACGTTCCTTAACAGGCGAACTCATTGAGTTTCACAACCCTGGGGTGAAAGATCTTTTCAACCTTGTGGCAACTCGTCAGCAAGTGCTGGAAGGTGCCTACGTTGCTGATCGAGTGATAGGTCGAGGAGCGGCTTTATTGCTTGTTCTGGGTAAAGTAAAGTGTGTTTTTGCTCAACTAATCAGCAGTCAAGCTGTTCAGGTATTACAAGATGCCAAAATCATGGTTGAATACGATAAAATGGTTCCAAACATCATAAACCGTGATGGCACCGACATTTGCCCTGTTGAGAAATTGACGATGGCCATTTCACAGCCCGATTTGGCCTTTGATAAGATAAAAGAATTTTTAACCACCAATAATATTATTCAAAAATGAAAACCACATCTCAACCCGTTGTGTTGTATCAACTAAGTTACAGCCAAGTAAAGACTTATCTGTTTGCAGCACTGTTCATTATGGGCAATATCGCCTTGCCGCAACTGTGCCATCTAATGCCACAGGGAGGATTAATCTTCTTGCCTATTTATTTCTTCACGCTGATTGCGGCTTATAAATATGGCTTTGCAGTTGGTTTGACTACTGCCGTACTCTCACCACTGGTAAATAGCACTATTTTTGGCATGCCTCCTGCTGCAGCACTGCCCATTATCCTTATTAAGAGCGTGACACTTGCCGTTGCCGCCGCTTTGATTGCCAAAAAGACCAATAAAGTGACTCTCCTCACTGTGGCATTAGCAGTTATCGCTTATCAACTCATT
>JAFZUL010000121.1 GCA_017618355.1 Muribaculaceae bacterium | reverse complement strand
CGGCGCATCGATGTTCATGCCAGCTGCTGGCTCTTTTGGCAACTATTGGTCGCGTACGCTCCTCAGCTCCGATCCGTACTACGCTTATATCCTGTACTTCTACTCGGGCAGCGTGTTCCGGGACTACAGCGATCGTTACGTCGGTCAAAGTGTGCGTGCAGTACGTGTGCAAGAGCATGAGTACGTTGACCTAGGTCTTCCCAGTGGCACGTTGTGGGCGACGATGAACGTGGGTGCCAACAGCCCTGAGGAATACGGCGACTACTTCGCCTGGGGCGAGACCACGCCAAAGGAATGGTATGACTGGAGCACTTACCAATGGTGGAACGGTGGCACCGACGCGTACGCGTTAACCAAGTACTGTAATAACAGTGAATTTGGCTATAATGGCTTTACTGATAATAAGACTGAGCTTGACCCTGAGGACGATGCCGCCACTGCCAACTGGGGTCCAGAGTGGCGCATGCCGTCGCTTGCGCAGATTAAGGAGTTGTATATGAATTGCACCTGGGTATGGACAACGCAGAACGGTATTAATGGTAGGTTGTTCACTGCAAGCAACGGCGCGTCGTTATTCTTGCCAGCGACTGGCGACCGCTGGAAGGGGGAGTTTAAAAACGTTGGCTCTTGGGGATACTATTGGTCGCGCGAGCTTTTCGAATACCCCAACAGCGCTTGGAGCCTGTACTACATCACGAACGAAGCTGTAGGCTGTAACAATGTCACCCGAAGCTACGGTTTCACAGTACGTGCAGTACGTATGCCATAGAATTAGCACTGTCTCCTTCGCATGAAACGTCAAAAAAAAGAGTCTGCACAGCTCGATGAGCCAAGTGCGGACTCTTTTTGCGTCAGCAATTATGCATTATAACGGTTTATATTTGACCAAAATTGGACATTAGGCTGACGAATGACCGATTTGGGTTTAATTGATTGTGACGGCACAAAAAGAGCCCATTTTTCCAATCAGCTTGCAAAGGTACAAATTTTTTAATTAATGTATAGCATTTCATAACTAAACTTTCATTTTTCACAGAAAACGAAAGTCAGATTTCAGAAAAATAGAATTCTGAAACCTGACCTTCTTAATTACCTTATGATAACAAGCAAATGAAAGCTTGGCCCTTATCAGGCTCTTTTGTTCTCTTTCTTCACTCTTAAGGCCACCTAGCCATTATTAATTATTGTTTGGAAGGCAATGTTTATTAGCTTACGGCTCAAGCACCAAGCGGAAACCGAGGTTGTCCACTTTGCGGTCGGGTTTGCCTAAAGTGCCACGGTAAAATACAGTGGCAAACTTGGACTCGTGGCACCATCCGCCACCACGGTTCAGGTGATCGGTGCCCGATGAGGGACCCTTGGGGTTGGTCTGTGCACTGGAAGAATAACTGCCGAACCAGTCTTGGCACCACTCCCACACGTTGCCGCACATGTCGTAGAGACCAAGCTCGTTGGCGGCTTTAGTGCCCACATTATGGGTCTTGTTGCCGCTGTTTCCTTGGTGCCAAGCCACGGCATCGGCATTGTTGCTGCCAGCGAACTTGCAACCCTTGCTTGACTTTCCACCGCGTGCCGCGAACTCCCACTCTGCCTCGGTAGGCAGACGGAATTTCCTGCCTGTTAGTTGGTTGATTTTGCTGATGAACTGCTGGCACTCAGTCCAACTGACGTTCTCCACTGGCAGTTTGGCACCCTTGAACTTGCTCGGGTTGGTGCCCATCACAGCCTCCCACAATTCTTGAGTGACTTCGGTCTCTCCTATGTAATAGGTCGACAATGTCACTTTATGGGTGGGTTGCTGGTTGCTATTATTACTGCCTTGCTCTTTTGTCGCGCCCATGGTGAACGTGCCACCCTCAACCTTAATCATCGAGAACTCTACACCTTTTATCTTGCATTTCTTGACTCTTCCGCCAGTGTCATCTTTCTTTACGACATCATTCCCCCTGTTTCTTTCGGGGGTCTTGTTGTCTGGCTCTTTCTTGTTTTTATTACCGCCATTCTTTGGGACGTTTTTCCCCGACAGCGTGATGTTATATTTCTTGGCTGCCGCCGCCACGTCAAACTTCTGCGTCTTTATCTTTCCATCGGAGCTTACGGTGGCGACTTGCCCAGGCGTCAGAGTCTGCTTCTTGGAGCCCTTTTTGCTCGTTACTTCCATACTCCCTTCAAGCAAGAACACGCGCGAGGTTTTGCCGTCATCCACAAGCATATAGGTGGTGCCACTGGGTTTAGCTACACACTCCGACATTTCAATGGTCTGTTTGCTATTGCCACTCTTCAGATGCATGACCGCCACACGACCTTTATACAACTTCCAACGGTCGCTGCCATCGTCGTTACGCCCCATTAAAAGAGCGATTGTGTTTTCATAGAAATATAGTATGTTGTAATAATTGCAATGAGTAAGCACCAATAGTGGAAAATCCCCATCACTCACCACATTCTCACCTTCCCACAGACCCTTATATACATGCCCCTCACTATCATCATCCGCTATCTTTTCTCTGGTAATAATATAGTCTCTGTAATATAGATAGTTAGGAAGTTTTAAACGTATTGGATTTTTGGTTTCCTTTGAATCATGGTAGCACATAGTTACTGCGTCATTATCCCGATAAAAAAATTCGTAGAAATAATTGGCGAACTCTCTATTACAATGAATGCAGTTGTTGTCAACTGCCACATCATCCCAATTGAACTCTTTCGGGGTAGTGGACTTTTCCTCTTGTTTCGTACCAGTCGCACCTGATTTGTTGGAAATATTCCAACCGCAATATGTTTCATTATTATAGTCATCTTTATCATTGATAGTATAACCAATATCTGCCGTCATAATTCCTTTCATATTAGCAGGGATTGTGTAGGAGAGTGATGCTGACTTTGCTCCATCTGCTTTCTTCACGACATCTCCATTATTGCGAAGAATGCAAAAAGCTTTAGTTTTTTCTTTAGACTTTTCAAGAGAGCATGACAGGGTTATTGTGTTTCCTGGACGTATAATTTGGTCGAGTATTGGATGTTTCTCACCTCCTGATATCGAATATTTCATCAAGCCTTTAGTGCCTTGTCTAGAAAAAGATGCACCATTTGAGGATGTGCCTGATTGGTTGATGAGAACTTGCCAATAGCAAGATGCTTTAATATTGTTACCGTACTCCATACCATTGATAATATAACCAATATCTGCTTCTATATTTCCTTCCATATTAGCAGGGACTGTATAGGAGAGTGATGCTGACTCTGCTCCCCAAACTTTCTTCACGACATCTCCATTATTGCGAAGAATAAAAAAAGTTTTAATTTTTTCTTTAGACTTTTCAACAGAGCATGACAGGGTTATTTTGTCTCCTGGACGTATAATTCGGCCGAGATGTGGATGTTGCTCACCTCCTGATATCGAATATTTCATCAATCCAGCAGTGCCTTGTTCAGAAAAAGATTCACTAATTGATGATGGAGTTCCCTTTTCCTCCAAAGTTCCTTTCTTCACAACGTTATATGTAGCATAACAATTGAAAGCTCCCTCTCGACCTTGAAAATTCATAAATATTTCAACTTCCTTTACATTGTCGGGAACCTTAAATGAGGCTGTCGCTGATTCCTTGCCCTCTTTTTGTTTTATAAGCGTTTTTTTGCCCTCGGTTGTCCTTGCCCTTATTATAACTGTAACGTCTTTGGCATTTCTACTGTAGTCTATCAATTTTTTGAAAGTAGCCGATATGGTGCTGCCAACCTCTACCTTGCCCTTAATGTCTATCACAAAATCATTAGGTTCTTTTAAGGTTAACACATCTTTGTCGGTTACTGTCGCTCCCGACAAAGAATATTCCATCTTCGTGCCCAAGCGGGTCATTGTGCCCTTGTAGTCGTCGGCGCGCGCCGGCAATATCGATGCCACTGCAAGCATCAACACTAGTGCTAAATAGCTAATTCTTGATTTCATAGTAATTATGTTTTTATCAGTTAATAATTCGTCAATGAGAAGGTGCAAAACAATACCTTTCGCACAAAGATATGGCAATAGGCAAACTAGCGAGGCGCAGCTAACCAACGAAGTGAGCATAAAACCAACGTAGCAGTTACGGCTCTAGCACCAGTCTGAAACCTAAGTTATCGACTTTGCGGTCGGGCTTGCCCGAGGTGCCGCGGTAGAAGACAGTGGCGAACTTGGACTCATGGCACCATCCGCCGCCACGGTTCAAGTGGTCGGTGCCCGACGAGGCGCCTTTGGGGTTAGTCTGAGCACTGGAGGAATAATCGCCAAACCAGTCTTGGCACCACTCCCACACGTTGCCGCACATGTCGTAGATGCCGAGTTCGTTGGCGGTCTTTGTGCCCACTTTGTGTGTAGTGTTGTTGCTGTTACCAGAATGCCAAGCCACGGCATCGGCATTGTCGCTGCCAGCGAACTTGTAGCCTTTGCTTGCTTTGCCGCCACGTGCCGCGAACTCCCACTCTGCCTCGGTGGGCAGACGGAACTTCCTGCCTGTGAGTTGGTTGATTTTGCTTATGAACTGCTGGCACTCATTCCAGCTGACGTTCTCCACTGGCAGTTTGGCACCCTTGAACTTGCTCGGGTTGTTGCCCATCACAGCTTCCCACAACTCTTGAGTGACCTCGGTCTCTCCTATGTAATAAGTAGATAGTGTCACTTTATGGGTGGGACGCTGGTTGCTGTGGTTGCTGCCCTGTTCTTTTGTCGCACCCATGGTGAACGTGCCTCCCTCAACCTTAATCATCGAAAATTCAACGCCTTTTATCTTGCATTTCTTGATTTTTCCGCCAGTATTTTTATTCGGGTTGTTGGTGCCATCTGTTGCCCCTCCGTTGTTGTTTCGGTTGTGCTCCTTAATGTCATCCATTGAGATGCCGAACTTCTTGGCGCCAGCCTCAATATTAAACTTCTTCACCTGCGAAGTGCTGCCCTCACAAGTTATGACTTGACCTGGTTTGAGCACAGTAGTCTTGCCTGTCTTCTTATTATCCACCGAAACCTCGCCCGCAAACAGCCACACCTTAGATTTTTTTTCGGATGTCTCACATGCCACAATAGTTCCCTTAATCCCAAAAAATAAGGTGGGCGTCTCTATTTTATACCATGGTTTTCCTTCAATTTTCCGCTTCACATTTGCTATGAACTTCCCCGCTTTCAGTGTAACACTCTCTGTGCTCATTAGCACCGAAGAGTTCTCTTTAATGGTAAATGTATTAGTTTTTTGCAAATCTATTAAAACGGCCTGAGATTTAGCTCCTGTCTTAATCCAATCGTCATAATAAATCATGTCTTTAAGATTAACATTCATGAAACGCTTAGACCAATGATCATCATCATTGGCACAACGTTTTTTCACGTCTCTTTTTATCGATTTAAAAGCCAATCCAGTATCCTCTTTATCACAAACTGGGCATGTGGTAGAGTTTTTCTCAAGCGACTTATCGGCATGTCCTGAGGGTTTCTTTTTAGGTTCAGAGACAGTAAATTCTTCGTGAATGTAAATATATTCAGCACTATTCTTATCTCTTTCATTGAGAATATGGTAATAGATGTGAATGCCTCCGCTAGTGCAGTTATCTGGCACCGTAAAGTCGTATTTAACCACATCAACTGAGTCCTCCACAAAATGCAAAGTTTTGGAAGAATTGATCAACCTGCCGTTCTTGGCATCACCAAAGAACTCAACCTCAATTTCTATTTTTTTTGCTTCTTTCTTGGGTTTATTTGCATTATAAATAAGAATCTTGACATTTCTGTTTTTTAATAAATTATCGTAACGATGAACAAATAGTCCCCATGGGCATTCAGATTTCTTTTGTCTTTCAATTATATGACCGAAACCTTCGCCATAGATATCGTAAACTACTTTCTCTCCATTATAAGATAAAGTATAATTAGCAAAGGAATACAATGCTGATAACAAAAAGAATAATAGAAATATGACTTTTTTCATAATACCTTTGTTTTTGGGGATTATTAATAGAATCTGATGCTTTTAACCTGATATCTGCTATTTTAGTAAATAATTCGTCAATGGGAAGGTGTAAAACAACACATTTCGCACAAAGATAAGGCAAAAAATCAACACACGCAAACAATGAACACAATTTTCCTTGTTTTCCTATCAGAATTGATAACATCACTTGCACAACACATTTTTTTGTTGTAAATTTGCGTTTTAATTATCACACATTTAACTTTTTGACATTATCAAAGTCTAACTGATAACTTAGAACTTATTTAATGCACAAATCGAAGACTTAATGATATGCGAAACACATTGCGCAGCGAAGCTCACTGTGTGAACTGACAACTGACATCT
The DNA here is from genome assembly GCA_017618355.1 of Muribaculaceae bacterium. GTDB lineage: Bacteria > Bacteroidota > Bacteroidia > Bacteroidales > Muribaculaceae > Sodaliphilus. The sequence goes on along the minus strand of JAFZUL010000121.1, from coordinate 33,792 downwards.
CATAACTAACAACTGACATCCACTATGAAATCTGGCAAGAGAATATGTGAGACACTTAAGGCTATCCGCAGCGAGATAGCGAGTGCTAACGAGATTGACTACACCCCCACTCCATGCGACCATGAGGGCGACTGCGCCGGCACATGCCCTGCATGCGAGAGCGAGATGCGGTGGATTGAGCGCCAACTGCGTGTGCGCCAAGCACTAGGTAAGGCGGTGACCATCGCTGGGGTGAGCATGGCGCTTAGCCTTGGCGCAAACGCTGCCATATCATCGCCAACTGGTGTGGACCAAAAAAGAAAAACAGATGCCCCAAAGCCCCAAAAACAGGATGAGCGTCGTACTGCTGGTGTGGTGAGAATGCCACCACCTGAAGAGCCCGTTAGGGGCAAGGTGCCAAAGCCCTCATTCTCTCCCGACTCTATCTTCACAGAACCCGATGTGCTGGCGGCTTTCCCAGACGGCGATGAGGCTATGGATTCTCTTATCAGGGACCAGCTCTACATCCCCGACGAGATTCTGGAACCCATCAAGGAGATTGGCGGCACTATCAAGGCACGTTGCATAGTGAAAGCCCTAGTGGAACTCGACGGCACAATCAGCGATGCCGTGATAGAGAAAACCACAACTGCCGACATATTCGACCAAGAGGCACTGCGCGCGGTAAAAAACCTGCCACCATTTATCCCCGCCAGCATCTACGGTATCCAAGTGCGTTCCTGGAGACTTATCCCAGTAGAGTTTATCTACGACTTCTCAAATTCAAAGCCAGAAAGTGAACAAGGAAACGAGCAATCAAAGCAATAGAAGTTTTATAATCTAGTATTCGACTACTCGAGTATTCGAGCGTTCGATCACTTTTCTAAAATCATAAATTCATGAAGAGAGGCAAGAAAATTTGTGAGACACTTAAGGCTATCCGCAGTGAGATAGCGAGTGCCAATGAGATAGACTACACTCCCGCCGAGTGCCACCACGAGGGCGACTGCGCGGGCACCTGCCCCAAGTGCGAGAGCGAGACACGCTGGCTCGAGCGGCAGCTGCGTAGCCGTCAAGCTCTAGGTAAGGCTGTTGCCATCGCCGGCCTGAGTCTGGCGTTAGGAAGCATGACCTCATGCCATCACCACAAGCACTATTCTTTAGATTTGGATGAATCGGAGGAGTCGCTCGAATGCTCAACCGAGTCAGGTGATGTCACAGCTGGGTTTGTAGATGACTCGTTCTTTAACTCAACTTCCGAAGATGGTGACACAACCCATCAATTCACCCCTCTGCGCGGCGGCGACGAAGACGGTGTTTCCTTTAAAGATGGTGGCATCGACGGCGATGATGACAAGTACCAAGTAATGGGCGAAGTGGGAGTAGATGAGAACGGTAACACTTACGGGCTAGAATAAATTGATAATTGGGGAACGGGTATCGCCTACCATCTAAACTATGAACTATTATGAAACAGGGTAAACATATTTGCGAAACTCTTAAGGCCATTCGCAGTGAAATAGCTAGTGCCAACGAGATTGACTACAGTCCCGCCGAGTGCACCCACGAGGGCGATTGCGCAGGTACCTGCCCAAAATGCGAAAGCGAGACACGCTGGCTTGAGAAGCAGCTGCGTGCCCGCCAAGCTTTAGGTAAGGCCGTGACCATCGCTGGTCTCAGCGTGGCTCTCGGCGCTATGTCGTCGTGCCATAAGATTTTCCAACCCGACGGCATGGTTATGCGTCCTGTCGAACCCGACACACCAACCAATTTGGTGAACAAAGTTGAAAACGACACTATCAACACCTCCGTTTTAACCGTTGCCGAAAACGACTCCATCGAGAACATCGACATGCGGCTAATGGGCGACGTGGTGGCAGCACCCAAAACCAATAAAACAGAACAACCCAAAACCACCACCAAGAAATCTTCTACTAAGAAGAAGAATTAATTTCTTACATTAGGACAAGGAGGCAAGAGTACGAGTATCAAAATGTACACCAACTAGTGTTACACCACTTGGTGTACATTTTTTTAACATACATTCTTTATTAGAATACAGGGTTTTAGTTAAAAAAATATAATGTTCACCACTTGGTGTCACACCACTTGGTGAACATTTATTTTTTTGTTATATCTTTGCCAAAAAACATAGAATAGATAAGATATGACCACAAAACCTTTTGTTTATGGCATGTCGGTTGAGGGCGAACACTTCACCGACCGCGAGCTGGAAACCAAGCGTCTGAAGCTCAACTTTGAGAACGGCATCAACTCCATCCTCATTTCGCCACGACGCATGGGCAAGACATCGCTCGTGAAAAAAGTCATGGGAATGATTGACGACCCCCAAATCAGAGTGGTGTATATGGACATTTACAAATGTCGCACCGAGTTTGACTTCTACGACAAATTTGCCTCGACTATTATCAAAGCCACCGCCACAAAATTAGACACCATGGTGGAAAATGCCAAGAAATTCATCACCAGCATCACCCCCAAAATTTCTTTCTCACCTGACCTTAACGCCGATTTCACTCTGTCGCTCGGCATCGATAAGAACCGAAATTCGGCAGAGGAAATCCTCAATCTGCCTGAAAAGATTGCCAGCGATCGAGGCATACACATTGTAGTGTGCATAGATGAGTTTCAACAGATTGGCGAAATCCCCAATTCGCTCAGCGTGCAACGCGCCATGCGCAGCGTGTGGCAACATCAGCAAAACGTGAGTTATTGTCTTTTTGGCAGCAAACAGCACCTGATGGCCAACATTTTTTACAGTCGCAAGATGCCTTTCTATCAATTCGGCGACATGTTCTTCCTCAAGAGGATTCCCACAGAGAAATGGGTACCGTTCATTACTTTAAGATTTTCACAAACCGGCAAGAGAATAAGTGATAAACTTGCCGAGAAAATCTGTGTCACCGTTGAGAATTATTCTGCATATGTGCAACAATTGGCATGGAATGTGCTGGCTGTGAGCGGTGAACGCGTGACTAACGATAGTTTCAACGATGGTTTGGAAGCGACAATGGCACAAGTGGTACCGCTTTTTGTTGAGCAAACTGCCAATCTCACCACCTACCAACTCAATTTTCTAAGAGCCATAGTTGCTGGCACGCACCGTGATTTCGGCAAAAAAGAAACGACAAACGTCTATGACCTAGGTACCCGCTCCAATATTCCCAAGATAATAAAGGCGCTCACTGAGCGCGAAATCATTGAGACTAATGAGAATGGCATCTTTATTGCCGATCCATTATTTAAATTATGGTTCAAAAGAGAGATGATGTAACATTTATGGCGAATCAAGAACTTTCGGCGCCTTTTATTGGCATAGTGCGGCACCGGCTTGCCACCGACGGCAAGGGGGTGACGACGCTCGTGGCGTTTCATAGCTGTCCGCTGCGATGCCACTACTGCCTCAACCCTCAGTGCCTCGACCCAGAGAAGGTGTGGCGAACCATAACCATCAGCGACCTGCTCGACGAATTGCTGCTCGACAACCTCTACTTCCTCGCAACTGGCGGAGGAGTGACCTTCGGCGGAGGCGAACCGCTGCTGCGTAGTGAGTTTATCGATGAGTTTTGTCGCATCAAGCCCGCTGAGTGGAAGGTCAATCTAGAGACGTCGCTCAATGTGGACCGCAAGCATCTGGAGCGCGTCATGCCGCACATCGACCAGTACTTCATCGACATAAAAGACACTAACCCAACCATCTACAAGGAATATACCACCCGCGACAACACCCAGGTGCTCGACAACCTGCGCTGGCTAATGTCGCACGAAGGCATGGCAGAGAAAGTCATAGTGCGCCTTCCACACATTCCCGACTACAACACACAAACCGACATCGACCACAGCCGCGCCCTCCTCGAAAAAATGGGAGTCAAAAACTTTGATGAGTTCGAGTATATCGTTAAAAAGGAAGAGCTTAATGAGACCTAACCAGGCAATTTGATTTAAAATTTCAACCCACCCTTTTTTCAAACAAAGACAACAAATAAATACAAATCCAACAATAATTTTTTTGTTGTATTGGTTAGGTTTTGTTGATTTTGTTTGAGATGGCCGAAAAGATGTCCTCAAAGGGATAGTTCTTTTGAAGACAACATGAAAGAAAAGAGGGAAGAGCCACTCGCAGCTCTTCCCTCTCTACTCTCCACTCTCCACTGTTATTGAGCCATAAACTCCTCAATATCTTTAGGATGATAAGGAATAATGTCCTTGCCGAGGAAGCGGCAGCCATCGGCAGTGATCAGCACGTCGTCCTCGATGCGTATGCCGCCGAAGTCCTTGTAGGTCTCAATCTTGTCGAAGTTGAGGAACTCGGCGCAGTGGCCCTTAGCCCTCCACTCGTCAATAAGGTCGGGAATGAAATAGATGCCGGGCTCGTCGGTAACCACAAAGCCTTCCTCCAGACGGCGGCCCATGCGCAGGGCGTTGGTGCCAAACTGGTCGAGGCGCGGACGGGTCTCCTCGTCAAAGCCAACGTAAATCTGTCCCAGACCTTCCATGTCGTGCACATCCATACCCATCATGTGGCCAAGGCCATGAGGCAGGAACAGGGCATGAGCACCAGCGGCAACAGCCTCGTCGATATCGCCCTTCATTAGTCCAAGAACCTTCAGACGCTCGGTCATCAAGCGGCACACTGCCATGTGCACATCAAAATATTTCACGCCAGGCTTAGCGATTTTCAGCACCAAGTCGTGGCAGTCCTCAACGATACTGTAGATTGCCATCTGACGCTTTGTGAACTTGCCGTTTACAGGCATTGTGCGGGTATTGTCGCTGCAGTAGTGCTCGATGGTCTCGGCACCGCAATCGCAGAGTACCAGTCGGCCAGCCTCAAGCTCGGCCATCGAGGGGGCGCCGTGCATAATCTCGCCATGCTGCGAGAAGATGGTGCCGAAACTCACCTGTGCGCCGTAGCTCTGTGCTATGCCGTTGATTTGTCCGCCTATGTATTTCTCGGTGACACCGGGTTTCACTAGACGCATCGCTGTGGTGTGCATCTTGTAACCAATGGCGCAGGCACGCTCCATCTCCTCAATCTCAAGAGCACTCTTTACCGAGCGCATCTTCACCACTGCCATGATGAGTTCAAGCGAGGCAGCCTCTTTTTGCTTACTTGGGTGGATTCCCAGCAGGTCCATTATCTGAATCATGGTGTCGTGACGGTAAGGAGGCAGGAAATGCACCTTGCGGCCCTTTGCCACAGCCTCTTTCACCAGAACTTCAAGCTTAGCCATTGGAGCGCTGTTCTTCACGCCCACCTGAGCCGCCATGTCGGCAACGCTGTCAACCGAGCCATACCACACGATGTCCTCAATGTCGATGTCGTCGCCAAAAAGGGTCTCCTTGCCGCTCTCCACGTCAATCACGCCTACCAAGCCGTCGCGTTTCTGACCAAAGTAGTACAGGAACGACGAGTCCTGACGGAAAGGATAATAAGCATTGTTGGGATAATTGTTTGGCGCCTCATTATTGCCAAAAAGCACCACCACACCGTCGTTCATAAGTTTTTTCAACTCCTCGCGACGCTCTACATAAACTTCTTTGTTAAACATAGATTATTAGTTGTTAGTTTTAAGTTATTAGTTCTTAGTATTTAGTTTGTCCGAAATCATAGCTTTCTTAAAGAACGCTCAAAGTTAGCAATAAATTGCGAATTACGCAAATCATTCTTTTTCTAAGACTATGAAGGACAAAAATCTTTGTTCTATGTCCGATGGTCCTATATGGTCCGACGAAGTCTGACTATGTCTGACAGAGTCCGACAAAGTCTGACCAATGAGATTGGAGCTGTTTTGGCAAATAAATTGTCAATCAATTGTGATTAATTGTTTGACAAAAAACATGGCGCAGCCAATTCTGCATTCTGCATTGACTAAATTGCTTCGAGGGTGGTTATTGTGCGGAGGATGTCTAGGGCTTGGTGGACGGTGGTGACATCGTTGATGATCATTGAGCGTTTGTTGTTTCTCTCTCGCAGGTTGCAGCGACGTGGGTTGCTCTGCAAGTAGTTAATTATCCTTCCGAAGGCTCGCGAATTGTAGTATGCCTTGTTCTCGTCGCCGACGAAATAGGCGTAAAGCTGTCCTTTCATCAAAGCGATTTTCTCTATGCCGAGTCGCCGTGCTGTGCGTCGCAGCGGCACGATGCGTATCAGTTCCTTGCCCACGTCAGGGATCTCGCCGAATCGGTCACGCAGACGAGCCTCAAACTCATCCACATCGCGCTGGCTCTCCATGTTGTCGAGTTCGCGGTAGAGCGAGATGCGCTCGTTCTCCTGCGGCACATAATCGGATGGGAACATAAGCGTTAAGTCAGTGTCGATGACGCAATCGGCAGCAAATTCCACCTCTCCGTCGCCACCAATCGCAATTTCGTCTTGCGCCTGCTCCATGTAGGTGTCGGCAAACTCCTCGGTCTTCAACTCCAGCACCGCCTCCTTGAGGATTTTCTGGTAAGTCTCAAAGCCGAGGTCAGCGATAAAGCTGCTCTGCTCCGCTCCGAGCAAGTTACCAGCACCACGAATGTCGAGGTCCTGCATAGCGATGTGGATGCCCGCACCCAGGTCGCTGAAGCTCTCGATGGCTTGTAGCCTGCGCCTTGCCACTGACGTGAGCGGCACACCAGGCGGCACAAGCAGATAGCAGAACGCCTTGCGGTTGCTGCGCCCTACCCTGCCACGTAGCTGATGCAAGTCGCTAAGGCCGTAATTCTGAGCGTTGTTGATGATAATGGTGTTCACATTAGGCATATCTATACCGCTCTCGATGATGGTAGTCGCCAGCAGCACGTCGTAGTCGTGATTGGTGAAGTCGATGATGCGCTGCTCGAGCTGCTCGGGAGGCATCTGTCCGTGAGCTATCACCACGCGGGCGTCGGGCACCAGGCGGTTAATCATCGCATTGAGGTTATAAAGCGGCTCGATGCGGTTGTTCACGAAAAACACCTGACCGTTACGCGAGAGCTCAAAGTTAATCGCCTCCTTCACCACATCATCCTCTAGCGCGTTGATGCTGGTGAGGATGGGATAACGGTTGGCGGGCGGCGTGTTGATGGTACTCAGATCACGCGCTCCCATAAGCGAGAATTGCAAGGTGCGCGGGATGGGCGTGGCGCTCATCGTGAGAGTATCGACGTTGACCTTTAGCTGCTTCAGCTTGTCCTTGACGGCGACGCCAAACTTCTGCTCCTCGTCAACCACCAGCAAGCCCAAATCCTTGAATTTCACCGTCTTGCCGATGAGTTTATGAGTGCCTATAATGATGTCAATCTTGCCCTCAGCAAGGTCGGCGAGAATCTGCTTCACATCTTTTGGCTTGCGAGCGCGGCTCAAATAGTCGATGCGCACAGGGAAGTCCTTGAGACGGTCGCGGAAGGTGTTGTAGTGCTGGAATGCCAGCACGGTAGTGGGAACGAGCACGGCAGTCTGCTTGCCATCGACAGCGGCTTTGAAGGCGGCACGTATCGCCACCTCGGTCTTGCCAAAGCCCACGTCACCGCACACAAGGCGGTCCATAGGCTTGTCGCGCTCCATGTCGGCCTTCACGGCTTGCGATGCCAGCAGCTGGTCGGGAGTGTCCTCATAGATGAAAGAAGCCTCCAATTCCTGCTGCAAATATCCGTCAGGAGAGAATGCAAAACCCTTCTCCTCACGACGCTGGGCATATAGCTTGATAAGGTCACGGGCGATGTCTTTGAGTCGGCCTTTGGTGCGACTCTTGATAGTCTGCCACTTGCCGGTGCCGAGCTTGCTGAGCTTTGGCGGCACACCTTCCTTGCCGCGGTATTTCGAGAGTTTGTGCAGGGCATGTATCGAGACGAAAATAACGTCGCCGTTGAGATATGACAGCTTAATCATCTCCTGCATGGTGCCGTTGAGACGAGTGCGCAGCAACCCCTCGAAGCGCCCTATTCCGTGATCCTCGTGCACGATGAAGTCGCCAGTCTCTATCTGGTTCAACTCTTTGAGCGACAGAGCCAGCTTGCCCGACCTCGCCCGCTCGCTCTTAAGGTTATACTTGTGGAAGCGGTCAAAAATCTGGTGGTCGGTGAAGACACACATCCTGCGGTCGTCATCAACGAAGCCCTCATGCAAAGTCTTGCTCACAGGAGTGAAGACTATCTCGTCGTGACGGTCGTCGAAGATGACGCGCAAGCGCTCTATCTGCTTTGCGCTATCGCTAAGTATATATAATGTGTAGCCACGTTCTAGGAAATCGGTGAACGAATGACTGATAAGGTCAAAATTCTTGTGATAGATGCCCTGTGGCGAGCAGTGTAACGAGAGCTTGGCGTTGCCAGTGGCTTGGCTCTCGCCATAGTAGAACTCCAGCCGCCGCATGGCATTGAGCGAGGTGAGGAACTTTGGCACATCCACCACCTTGAGCATCGCCTCGTGGTCGCAATCCTGTGCCTCAATGGCGCTTTGGCTCATCGTTTCCTTTCCGATGGCCTCCACGCGCTGCCTGAGCCAGTTGACGTCGCGCACCAGCAGCGTCACCTCGTTGCCCACATAGTCGAGCAACGACACTCCAGCACCCGCCGCCTGCGACGACGTGTTGTTGATAATGCTCACGCTCTCCAGTCGCTCCTGCGACAACTGAGTCTCCACATTGAAGGTGCGCACACTGTCAATCTCGTCGCCAAAGAAGTCGATGCGGTAAGGGTATTCGTTACTGAAGGAATACACGTCAAGAATTGAGCCACGCACCGAGAACTGTCCCGGCTCATACACATAGTCAACCTCGTGAAATCCCAACTCACGCAGGCGCACCGACACTTTGGTCAGGTCCTCCTCTTTTCCCACTTCAAGGGTGACAGTCGATTTCTCGATGCTCTCACGTGGCACCACCTTCTCGGCAAGCGCCTCGGGATAGGTCACCACCCATCGCAGGTCGCCATCGCTGTGCCAGCGGTTGAGGACCTCGGTGCGCAGAATCTCCTGCGGGGCATCAACCTGGCCATACTTGATGTCGCGCTTGTAGCCCGAAGGGAACATAAGCACCTGCGCCTCGCTGGTGAGCTGGCACAGGTCGTGATAGATGTAGCCCGCCTCGTCGAGGTCGTTGGCAATGATAAGATAGGGTGTGGCGCCTTTGGGCAACGCCGTGAACATCATCGCCGCTGCCGAGCCGGCAAGCCCGTCAACCACCATCACGCGGTTGGCCTTGCCAATCACCAAGCGCTTGAGTGCCGCTCGCTGCGCTGAGGTGAAGAGCAACTCGCTCAGCTCACTGAGTTGAAGGGGCGCAGGCTTCACTTTTTCTTCTTAGATTGTTTTTTGGGAGCAGAGGCTTTCTTCGCAGGCTGGAGGTTGAGAATCTTCTCATACTCTCCTTCCTTATTGAACATCTCGCTGGCGCGAGCGGTGACACGGTCCTTGCCCAGGGCAAAAATCATCTGACCGCGCTGATAATAGTAACTCTTGATTATCTCCTTGCCGAGCAACTTCTCGATGTCATCGCGATGCAGGTCAAGGTCTTTGTCGAGGTCGTGCTTGAGGAGTTTCTCTAGGCGCTCAAATTCTGCCTTTGTCTCGTCGTTTAGATAGCCTTCCTCCTCGGCGGTCTTCTTGAGCGATGCCAGGTTAGTCTCACACACCTTGTCATATTCAAACTTCTCGGGGTCGATAAACGCCTTGAAGTCATTGAAAATTTCATCAGTAATCTTGAAATCCTCGGCAGCGGGAATAGTGGGATGCTCGGCGGCATACTTCACCGCATAGTCAAACGCCCAGTTGTCGCGCACAATATTGTAGGCCAGTCGGCTGGCTTTTAAGGGCTCGATAGTGATGTCGGGGGTGATGCCTCCGCCACCTTTCACCACTCTGCCATGGGCTGTGTGGTATTGCTGGGCTGTGGTATCAACGGTGTGTTTGGGACGACCAGCTTCGTCTTTATTAGAGTAATCAATCTCTTGAATGAGACGTCCGCTAGGGATGTAATATTTCGATACAGTCACCTTGAATAGAGCGTCAAACGGCAGCTGTCTTGTCGCCTGAACCAAGCCCTTGCCAAAGGAACGGGTGCCAAGCACTACTGCACGATCCAGGTCTTGAAGGGCGCCAGCGGTAATCTCGGCTGCCGACGCTGTGCCTCCGTCAACGAGCACAGCGAGCGGGATTTCGGTATCGACAGGTTCCTCGGTCGTCTTGTAGTTACGCTCTTGCTGCTTGGTTTTGCCTCGAGTTTGCAGCACCTGCGTGCCCTTTGGAACAAAGAGCCCCACTATCTGTATCGCGCTGTCGAGCAGTCCGCCGCCGTTGCCACGCAAGTCGAGGATGATATATTTCACCGCAGGATTAGCCTTGAGTTCGAGCAGGGCGTTCTTCACATTGGCTGCCGAATGCTCATTATAGGTATCGAGAGCGATGTAGCCTATATTCTCGTGGATGACGCCATAGTAGCTCACGGGGTCAACCTTGATTTTCTCACGGATAATGTTGAAAGTCTTGACACTGTCGGGGTCATATTTCCTCACCACAGTAACCGAGATGGGGGTGCTGGGTTGACCCTTGAGGTGCTCACTGACCTTGCTGTTGTCCCAACCCTCGACCGACTTGCCGTCAATCATAATAATGCGGTCGCCAGGCTTCATGCCAGCCTTTGCCGCAGGGCTGCCCTGATAGGGCTCGCTGATATACACCTTGCCGTCGCGCTCATAGATGTAAGAGCCAATGCCGCCATACTCGCCAGTGGAAATTACCATGAAGTCCTCAGTGGATTTGGCGGGGATGTACTCGGTGTAAGGGTCCACGTCCTCGAGCATCGCGTTGATGGCTGTCTCTATCGACTTGTCCACATCGAGGGAGTCAACATAGCAGGCGTTCAGCTCTTTGAACAGGGCATTGAAAATGTCAAGATTGCGCGCTATGCGGGTGTCGCGCACACTGTTGTCGTTATCATCGGCAAATGCCACTTGACCAACCACAGCAAGCAACGCAAGAATCAGCAAAAAATTCTGGAATTTATTTCTCATATTCGTTTATCGTTGTTCGTTTATCGTTTATCGAAGACTATAATGTGATTAAGGGCAACACATTCTACATTATGCATTATGCATTCTGCATTGATTAAACTTTGGGACTGCTAAAGTACTATTTCTTGTTCAAATAGAACGCAAAAAGTCGTGAAAAATCATTTATTCGACGATTTTTTAAAATATTTTGGCGAAAAGTGTTGCACAATTCAAAATTTGAGTGTAATTTTGCACCGCAATTCCGCAAACGTCGGGAGAACATTGCAAAAAACTGCTTCAATAGCTCAGTTGGTTAGAGCACCTGACTGTTAATCAGGGGGTCGTTGGTTCAAGTCCATCTTGAAGCGCATTTTTTCATAATATTAAGTTTTAATTGTTAATGCTTCAATAGCTCAGTTGGTTAGAGCACCTGACTGTTAATCAGGGGGTCGTTGGTTCAAGTCCATCTTGAAGCGCATTAAGGCAGCAATCGCAAGATTGTTGCCTTAATTGTTTCCGTACAGCAGGAATCAGCCCATGAATTCGGGTCAGAACGGAGGTTTATAGAGCAATAAAGGGAATTGAACAGATTATAATCACAATAACAAACCACTTTTTTTGGCAATACACATTTTTTTTGTATATTTGTGACCTAATATTATTAATGTAAAAACTAAATACTATGAGACGTGTATTTTTAATGCTGTTGTCGCTGGTGTGGCTGATGCCCAACGTGTGGGCTACAGACCTGGAGGCAGTAACCGATAACAGCACTGGCCTTGAAGCCACTACAACGACCGAAGAAATCGTGGCAGCGACTGTCGCCACTGTTGCTGAACCCTTGCAAAACGACAAGGAAAAGAGTGACAAACCACCCATCTTCACCAAGCCTAAGTTCAGCGGATATGCCATCGGCTCTTATCAGGCAACTTTCCAGGAAGGAAATAACAGCAACACCTTCAACTTGAGAATTGTCAGGGTATCAGTCGAGGGAAAAATCCTCAACCAAATATATTATAAGGTGCAGGGCCAAATCAACGGCAACACCTCTACCCTAGGCAGCAGTCCACGTCTGGTTGATTTCTTCATGGAATGGCAACGCTTTGATTTCTTCAAGATAAAGTTTGGCCAGTTCAAGCGCCCGTTTACCTACGAAAATCCCATGCATCCCCTTGACCAGGGCTTCATGTCTTACTCTCAGCCCGTCTCAAAACTGTCGGGCTTCAGCGACCGCACCGGCGAGCATGCCAGCAACGGCCGCGACATAGGTCTGCAGTTCCAGGGCGACTTCCTTAAGAATAGCTCAGGCCGATACCTCCTTCACTACCAAGTGGGCGTGTTCAACGGTCAGGGCATCAATGTGACCGATGTGGATAAGAAGAAAGACATCATTGGAGGCGTCTGGGTGATGCCTGTTGCTGGTCTTAGGATTGGCGCTTTTGGCTGGGAAGGCTCCTATGCCCGCAAGAGCGGTGGCGAGGTGCTGAGTCTCAACAAGCACCGTTACGCATTGAGTACGGAGTATAAGAAAGGCGACCTCCAGCTACGTGCCGAGTACATCCATTCCACAGGCTTGGGCTTTGCGACTACCTACCAGAAGCCAGGCGACGCCAACGACCTCACAATCAAGACCTATACCGATCGCGAAGGCAACGAGATTGCCGCCAACAAGGCCGACGGATTCTATGCCCTAGCCATCGTTCCTGTTTACCGCGACAAACTCATGGTCAAGGGCCGTTATGACCTCTATCGCCCCAGCGCCACTTGGCTTCATGCCAAGACCAACTATGAGATAGGTCTTAACTTCCGCTTCTGCAAATATTTTGAGATACAGTCGGAGTATGTATTCACCAACGACCGTTCCCTTGCCAAGCACAACTACAGCAGCGTGTATGTGCAAGTGAGCGTCCGCTATTAAGGATAAATCTCACATTACACTTCTTAACAAGTTTATTAGAAGTTATGGGTTGCCAACCTCTCTACTCTCCACTCTCCCCTCTAAACTGATAACTTAAAACTTAACACTTATATATTATGTCAGCATTAATGATTTTACAGCTCTGCATTGTTCTCGGAGCTTTGTGGCTGGGCTCCCGATATGGAAGCTTGGCATTAGGCGCTATTTCAGGAATCGGCCTTGCGATTCTAGTTTTCGGATTCGGCATGAAGCCTGGAACTCCTCCCACCGACGTTATCTACATCATCATCGCGGCCGTGACATGTGCCGGCATTATGCAAGCGTCAGGTGGTATGGACTGGCTCATCCAGCTTGCCGAGAAGCTACTGCGCAAGCACCCAGCGCGCATCACCTTCCTCGCGCCATTGTGCACCTTTTTTCTCACCGTACTTGTGGGAACAGGCCATGTGGTTTACACTTTGATGCCCATCATCTGCGATATCTCCATCAAGAAAGGCATACGCCCCGAGCGTCCTTGCGGTATCGCCAGCATCGCGTCGCAGATTGGTATCACCTGCTCACCCATCGCCGCTGCGGTAGTGGCGTTTATCACCATCTCAAGCGCTAACGGCTATGCTATCACCATTCCCAAGGTGCTAATGGTGACTATTCCAGCCTGCCTTCTTGGTATTATCATTGCATCGGTGGCCTCCTACAAGCGTGGCAAGGATCTTGACAAAGATCCCGAGTTCCAGAAGAAGATTGCCGACCCCGAGCAGCGTGAGTTCATCTATGGCAGCCATGCCACTACTCTCGACAAGAAAATCGCCCCCGAGAGCAAGCGCGCCGTTTATATCTTCTTCGGTGCACTGTTGGTGATTGTGATGTTCGCTATCTTCCAGGAGCTGCTTCCTGCTCATGAGACTATCAAAGCCATTAAAGATGCCCCCGAAGTGCAGCTTTTAGGCTCTAGAGTCACCCTCTCGGCCGACCAGTTGGCAAAGCTGGGTGTGACGGTCGATGGCATAACCAAAATAGAATTTACGCCATTGAAGATGAACATCGTGATTCAGATTGTCATGATTACCGCTGCGGCGTTGATGATAATCCTCTGCAAGGCGTCCCCCAAGAAAGCCATCAGTGGTCCAGTATGGCAAAGTGGTATGGTTGCAGTAGTCGCCATCTATGGTATCGCATGGCTTGCCGACACCTATTTCGCCAACTATTTGGGCGAGATTCAGGAGATGCTTGCCGGCATGGTAGAGCAATACCCGTGGTCTATAGCATTTGCCTTCTTCCTGGTGTCAGTGCTTGTCAACTCGCAGGGCGCTGTGGTTGTGGCTATGTTGCCGCTCGCCTATAAGCTCGGCATTGACGGATGGATACTGCTCGGAGTGCTGCCTTCGGTCTATGGCTACTTCTTTATCCCTAACTACCCATCAGATATCGCTACTGTGAACTTCGACCGCACCGGAACAACAAAAATCGGAAAATATCTTCTCAACCACTCCTTCATGATGCCAGGAATGGTGCACACCATTGTGGCATGCGTGGCAGGATATCTAATCGCTTACCTCTATCACTCAATGGGTTGGATTTAACGTTGTTTAGTTAATAGTTCACAGTTAAGAGTTGAGAGTTGTCAACGATAAACGAACTACGAACTCCGTTCCACCTTCCACTTTCCACCTTCCACCAATAAACGACAAACAGACTTATGATTTTAAAACATATAGTTTCTATAGCACTTGTTGCGACAGCGCTGGTCGCTGTCGCACAAGTAGATGAGTCTACTCCCGAGGGTCGCAAGCGCCTCTCTTGCACAAGTATCATGGTAGGCAAGAATGCCAGCACCGACGGCTCGGTGATGACCTCCCACACCTGCGACTCGTGGTATCGCACGTGGATGACGATGACGCCCGCCCGCGACTATGAGCGCGACACGGTGACCGCCATCTACGAGGGACGCATGCACACGCAGAGCGCCAGCGACAGCACCAAAATGTATGTCAAGGGAACCATACCACAGGTGCGACACACCTACCGCTACCTCGACACCGCCTATCCCTGCCTCAACGAGAAGCAGGTGGCTATGGGCGAGACCACTATTGGCGGGCGCGACACGCTGGTCAACAAAGCGGGAATGTTCTACATCGAGGAGCTGCAGCGCATTGCCCTTGAGCGCTGCTCCACAGCGCGCGATGCCATAAAGACGATGGGCAGCCTTGCCGAGAAGTACGGCTACTGCGACAGCGGCGAGTGCCTTACCGTTGCCGACCCCAATGAGGTGTGGATATTCGAGATTTTTGGCGCTGGTCCCAAGAAGGTGGGCGCCGTGTGGGCAGCCGTGCGCATCCCCGACGACGAGATTGCCGTCTCGGCAAACATATCACGCATCGGCACTCTCGACCTCGACGACAAGAACCACTATATGGCATCGGCCAACGTGAAAGATGTAGCCAAGCAGCTAAAGCTGTGGGACGGAAAGGAGGAATTCAACTTCTTCAAGGCTTACAGCGGAGAGAACTATTCCCATCAGAAGAAGAACTACAGCGTGCGCGAGCACTTCATCATGAATGCCCTAGCTCCTTCGCTCAACCTCAGCGACACCGTGGCATGGCTGCCCCTGAGCGTGAAACCCGACGCGAAGGTTAGCCCCGAGCAGGTTATGCAGCTGCTAGGCAGCTACTATGAGGGCACCGACAAGAATCTGAGCGGTCGCCACCTAATCCCAAACCCCAAACGCAAGGACAAACAGGGCAACCTCGTGGAGAACGAGCCCGACAGCATAGTGTCGCCTTTCAGCAACCCCTGGATGCGACCCGATGAGATAAACATGTACTACGCCATGGGCGACTCGGCGATGAAGAACATACGCACCGTGAGTGTGCCATGGAGCGCCTACAGCACCGTCATCCAGTGTCGCTCCTGGTTGCCCGACGAGGTGGGCGGAGTGGCGTGGATGGCACTAGACAATCCTGGCGAGAGTCCGCGATTCCCCATCTTTGCCGGCACAACCCAACTTCCCAAGCTGCTGCAGGTGTGCGGACAGCACAGCGACCGCGACGATGCCGCCCTATGGCACTACCGCAAAGCCAACCGCCTCGCCACCGTGCGCTGGGGCAAGTTCCGCTCTATGCTTGAGCCACAGCGCGACTACTTCATGGAGAAAGGACAGAGGGAACTGCCCTATGTGCAACAGATGTGGCAGCAGCTCAAAGCCATCGACCCCAAGAAGGCACAGACTATGCTCAACGGCTATGTCTCCGACTTCTTCGGCGGAACTATCCTCCGCTGGGACGAACTAGCCCGCGACCTCTGGCGCCAAAACTGGACAGGATTTTAAAAAATTCACAATGCATAATGGGGCTGCGCCATGATTTTTGTCAAACAATTAATCACAATTGCTAACAATTTCATTAGATACTGACCTCAAGCCATTCGGCTTTTGGGGATTATTGACAATTATCGCAGGGCAAACTATTGAATGCAGAATGCACAATTCAGAATGCAGAATTGGGCTGCGCATTGTTTTTTGTCAAACAATTAATTACAATTACTAACAATTTCATTAGATACTGACCTCAAGCCATTCGGCTTTTGGGGATTACTGACAATTGTCGCTGGGGGGCGAATTATAGAATGCAGAACTGAGTTGCGCATTAATAATCCAAAATGCGCGACATGGTGTTTATCGAAAGAAATAATTTAGTATCTTTGCAGACGATTTTAAATTAAGAACAATAAAAACTCAAGATAACTATGGCACTTCAATGTGGTATCGTGGGACTGCCTAATGTGGGCAAGTCAACTTTGTTTAACTGCTTGTCGAACGCTAAGGCGCAGTCGGCAAACTTCCCTTTCTGTACAATAGAGCCCAACGTGGGCGTGATAACTGTTCCTGATGAGCGACTCAACAAGCTCGCCGAACTGGTGAATCCCGCCAAGATTGTGCCCACCACGGTTGAGATTGTGGACATTGCCGGACTGGTGAAGGGCGCAAGCAGAGGCGAGGGTCTGGGCAACAAGTTTTTGGCCAACATCCGCGAGACCGATGCCATAATCCATGTGCTGCGTTGCTTCGACGACGACAATGTTACTCACGTTGACGGCACTGTTGACCCTGTGCGCGACAAGGAAGTGATTGACACCGAGTTGCAGCTGCGCGACCTGGAGACCGTTGAGGGCCGCATTCCACGCATCGCAAAGATGGCTGCCGCAGGCGACCGCGACGCCAAAGTGCAACTCGAAGTGCTCAAGCGCTATCAGGAAGTGCTCACCCAGGGCAAGAGCGCACGCAGCGTGACGCTCGGGAATAAAGACGAGGAGAAAGTCGCCCACGACCTCTTCCTCTTGACCAACAAGCCTGTGCTATATGTGTGCAACGTTGATGACGCCAGCGCCGCAACGGGCAACAAATACGTTGAAGCGGTGCGCGAGGCTGTAAAAGACGAGAATGCCGAAATCCTCGTCGTAGCAGCTCAGACTGAGAGCGACATCGCCGAGCTCGACACCTACGAGGAGCGTCAGATGTTCCTTGAGGAAATAGGACTGAAAGAGAGCGGTGTGAACCGCTTGATTAAAGCCGCCTACAAGTTACTCGACCTTGAGACTTTCCTCACCGCAGGACCAAAAGAGGTGCGTGCCTGGACCTACCGCAAGGGCAGCAAGGCTCCACAGTGCGCCGGCGTGATACATACCGACTTCGAGCGCGGCTTCATCCGTGCCGAAATCATCAAATATGAGGACTATATCCACTACGGCAGCGAGGCGGCAGTGAAAGAGGCCGGCAAAATGCACATCGAGGGGAAAGACTACGTGTTCCAGGACGGCGACATCGTAGTGTTCCGTTTCAACGTCTAGGCGCCTGCGGCGCGGAAATCAGGGATCGGTGTTGTTTCTAGAAAATCTAGAATTTCTAGAATGTCTAGACCATCTAGAACTGAAGACTAAAAACTAGTAAACTAGTTTCCCAACAGGATATCGTATAGTGCGGTCACATCGGCTGCGGTTATCTCGCCGTCTCCGTTTACGTCTAGTGTGCTTAGGTATGTTTCATTGCCATTGAGGAGATAATCATAGATTGCTGTGACGTCAAAGGCTGTGACGAATCCATCGAGATTCACATCACCTTCGGGCACACCCCACTGCTCGTCGAGCCATGCCACTTTGCGGTCCATAAGGCTAAAGTATTCGATTGGAGCTTCTGCTGGATGGTTACTTGCATAGAATCCCCATCGCATATCATCACTCGCTTCGGCAGCAACCAGCTGACTTCTCCATTGTGCCATATGTTCATGAACCTTGTCAAGAATACCCTTGTCTTTAAACTCTTTCCAGACTTCTCTAATCTTTTGCTGGAAGTGTGGAAACTTCACTAATTCTCTAATCCACAAGTTCCAAGGCTTAAACTCACAGTCATAATCATAAATAAAGTGGTCGCAAGTTTGAAGCATATAGCTGCAATCAAAATCCCACATAGGTCCAAAAATGAATTTCTCATCTTCTCCAAGGTCTTTATACATAAATAGACTGCGTGTGAAAGATTCTACTCCATCCATGATTTCTTGAATGACATAAAAACGAGTCAAGTAATCAATGTCGATATAATTCTCCCATGAGTTGTCATTCTTATCGCTGACAAAGATGCACTCATCGATGTGCTTGAGTAATGGGGTTATGTAATTATATTGTTGCTGCGACAAAACCTCAGGCGATTTTGACGACCATGCATAACTAAATTCATTGGGGTCATTCCCTTGGTGTTGCATATTTACGATAGGTCCATCCCAGTCATTCTCGAGCAACCATCCACCCGTGACATTTTCGGGAATAGTTTCATTGTCTTGCTGTTCAAAGATGTCAACCCTACCTTCTTCAACTCTAATCTTCTCGCACAAGAAATACAGCCCAATATATTCTCCATTCAATATCACTTCTACAGGCAACTGACGCGTTGTATAGGGCATTCCAAACTGGCGGCTCAGCTCAAATCCTGTCTCATTGCGCACATAGCCATAAAGGTCTCCAGCATCGGGTTTCAAAATGAAATGCTTGCTCTTATCCAGTCCCAGAGGAGACACTTTTTGAGCAAATTTCACCTTGTAAGGCTTTTTATAAAAATATGCCCATGTCCAATTGCCACGCCCTTTGATTTGTATGCTGAGAGGATCAGACTCGCTACCCAACGACTCGTATTGCTCAATGCCACAATTATTGAGCCAAAAAGTGCCATCAATATAGTTCTCTTTGTCAAGAATCATCTGCGAATCTTGTGTATTGACATGAACTATGGGAAGTGTTCCTGAAGGAGTTACATTATAGCTATCGGTCGAGCGCCAATAACCATCGCTGATCTCTTCATCGTTTATTGGATAAAAGACCCATCCGGCAATACTAGGCACATAAGAAGCAAAAGAATTACGCAACCTTGTTTGACGAAGGCCATTTTCATTGATTTGCAAACTATCCATAAATTCATTGATATTCATGTTATAGTTTCCCGGAGCAGTATTGCTGTCAATGAAACAGAATCCGTCAAGGTTCCACATGTCTTCATCGATAGTCATTTCCCACCAATTTTTATCGGGGATAGGCAACATCTCTCTAACTATTATGGCACCATTGTACCCCATAACCATCTTGACTGTAGAGAAATGTAATTTTGTGTTATCAAAATAGTATTCTCCTGCCTTGAATTCAATGATATAACCCATTTCAATGGCATGACATTTAAGGGAAAAACTGCTGAGCATCACTACCGCAACACACAAACATCTAATTATTCTTTTCATCCTTATGTCAATAAACTATTAAAGCTATTATTACGCACCATTCTATTGCTGGCACTATTTTTCCAGCACCTGCTTATACACCGCCAGTGTCTGCTGGGCGATGCTGTCCCAGTTGTAGTTGCTCAAGTCGTAGTTTTGTAATTCAAAATCTTTGGACAAGGCATTCTTGATACCATCGGCTAATGCGTCGCTGTTGGCGACTTCCACATAGTTGTCTTCGGGCAATTCAATAAGGTGTGTGGCAGGAATATCGGTCACTAAAAGCGGCAGACGGTAACTCATCGCTTCGAGCAGCACCAGCGGGAAACCCTCGTTAACCGACGAGAGCACATAAAGGCGCGCGTGGCTGTAAAGTTGTCGCAAGTCCTCTCCCTGCGCAAAGCCAGTGAAAATCACTTTTTCGTTGACATCAAGCTGCTTGAGGCGCTTGAAATAACTAGTGTCGTGGTCACTGGTACCCACAATCACCAGATGCTTCACTTCGTCGAGCTTGTTGACAGCCTCCACAAGATATTCAAAGCCCTTTTCGGGCGTGAGTCGTCCCACCGAGAGGATATATTCTCGCGGCTCAATCTCAAGAGTGCGTAACGAGCCCGTGCTTCGTCCTATCTTTGTCTTGTTGATGCCGTTGGGAATGAACACCGACTTAGCCTGCACCTTCTCGCCGAGTTTATCGCGCTGGAAACTATTGACAAAGATTATCTTGCTTGCGCAACTGAGAGAAATCTTCTCCGAGAGCTTCAAGATGGCACGGCTCACAGCCCCCCACTTGGTGTGCTCATAGTTGGGGCTGTGATAGGTGAGAATTATGGGGATGCGGAACAGCTTCAATAACGGCGCAAACATTCCTGGCCCTATGTTGTGGATGTGCACGGCGTCGGGACGGTGGAAGAGGATGTGGATGGTAGCAAGAAAGGTGTGAATCACCGCCTCCAGACCCTTGATGCGGGTAGAAGGAAGATCAACATACTCAATGTTCTTGTACTTGCGTGCCGATACCTCGGTTAGATAGGGCTTGCGGCGATAGACTCGCAAACGGTAATTCTTGTGCATGCGGGTGTAGATGCTCTCGCAGTGCATCTCCACACCGCCCTGAACACCAGGAAACCCTCTAACTCCAATTACCGAAATCGTCTTCATCACGCCCTGTCAGTCAATTAATCCCAGCAAATGTCTTTGCCCCGGCTGATGCGCCATTTGTTCTTGATAATCCACTTGATGGGAATCCACGGACGGCGCACCATGTCGTGACGCTCAGTGACGATAAACGCGCAGTTGCGGTCACATTCCTGCACCTTCTTAAGAGCCTCTTTGGCCTTGTCGCTGTTCATGATCTCCTCAAAACTCTGCTCCTTAATATTGCCCATAATCCACTCTTCGCCTGAGCCGTTGCATGGCGACACGTTGCCCCATGGGTCAATGAAGAAGAAGTCGGTCAACGCACCGCAGGCAGGACGGTAACCAGCCTCGTCACCACGCAGGCGACGATGGATAGAGCGGTTGAAGAAAGCACGTCCATAGTCCTTGAGACGGTCTTTAAGATGGCGACGCTTGCTGGTGAGCATAGCCTTGACAAACAGCTCATGCTGCTTAAGGGCCTCTTCGCTCACTATCTCGTTGTCATCCTTGTGGAAATACCACGAGTTGTGCACCGCCGAGTTGCCCAGCTCCACGTCGAGAGCCACGCACAGCTCATAGAGCCACACGAGGTCCTTGTAGTTATCGGGCGAAATCACCACCGAGAAGCCAATGTTCTTGCACTTGGTCTTCTTCAGCTCAAGCATGGTGCGCAGGGCATGGTCAAAGCCGTTGACCATTCCGCGCTTGGTGTCATTGATTTTAGGCAGTCCCTCTACGCTCACGCGTATCAGGATTTTAGGGTATTTGTTGGCAAGCTCCACGATCTTCTCGGTATTGTAGCCGTTAGTGCTCAGCTCCAGCAGAGCCGATTTCGGGTACAAAATCTCGAAAATCTTGTCTATGTCCTTGCGGATGGTAGCCTCACCACCCGTTATGTTGATGCGCAATCCATCGGGCAACTTCTCGTAATAGGAGGCGTCAATCTCCTCCTCGGGCTTGGTGGGAAACTTCCAAATGTTACACATGTTACACTTGGCGTTGCACCTGAAAGTTGTGATGAGACTGCCTTGAACAGTATTTTTCATCTAAAAAATTAGCGCTATGTGTTGGATATATCCTACTATAGTAACAAATTATATAACTATTTATTGCTCACGTAGCGATAAATAGTTATCAACAATAACCCTCCTGCCAGAACTAGTTCTGTCAAAAAGAGCGTGCAAAGTTACAAGAAAAATGGCTATACACCAAATAATAGTCTCAGAATTTTACTTCGTCGAATTACAAAGTGGTAAAGAAGAATTGGAATCAACACTCCACACACAATAGCGCAAATAGCTTGTAAACAGAAGGTGAAATCAGAATAGTTACTGAAAAATGTCACCTTTTCAAA
This sequence comes from Muribaculaceae bacterium, assembly GCA_017618355.1. Classification (GTDB taxonomy): domain Bacteria; phylum Bacteroidota; class Bacteroidia; order Bacteroidales; family Muribaculaceae; genus Sodaliphilus. Next base: position 11,675 of record JAFZUL010000121.1, on the reverse strand, counting down.
GGCGGCTTTGGCAAATCCAAGTATGGTCGTGTGAAACAGATAGATGATATATACCGAAGGGGCCAAAACCACACAAGAACGAGCAAGCACAGGAATATGCTTTTCGCAATTGTGGCACATCGACATTATTGCGGCAATGCCTATAAACGGCAATATCTTGTATATTATAATCGAGTCTTGATGTAGCACATAATAAGTCTCACAGCCAATGAATATCATTACTATAATTATTGTTGGCAACATCTTTACTTTAAACAGGCTTGGTGCATAATCAGCTATCACCACTCCTGTCATAAAATAAACCATCATTTCTTGCGTTTGTCGCAAACATAAAACATCGATGTCACACGAAGGTAGAAAAGAGATAACGAAACTCACGCCAAAAAGCACCAACCTTGATATCTTTGACTTGAAAAAGAAAACCACGACAAAAGCCAAAAACAAAGTCCAAATAAACCACAAGAAGTACCCCGCCTCTGGAAGATAGAACATCTTCAAGTAGGACCATACCGTAACGGGATGGTCAACGCGGGCATCACCTTGAGTCAACAGCTTGATGGTTATTATAATAGCCGAGGTGACAAGATAAGGTATCACTAAACGCTTTATTTTCTTGAAAATGAAAGCCTTGAAAGAAACATCTCTCATAGTAACAACATACAAGAAGCCACTAATGAAAAGAAACACAGGCATGTGAAAAGTGTAGATGACTTTTAGCATGTTGTTATAATGAGCAGGAGCGTCGGCAGGATCGTAATGTCCTATAACAACAAGTATTATACAAGCTATCTTTGCTATGTCGAAAGAGACGAGACGCGTTTTGCTATCAATCATCGCAGCCATATAATCTCAAGATTTTGTCAAGATGCTCTTGCGAAGAGAAAAGACGCAACGACTTTTCTTTGATGCTCTTATTATCCCATTCGAAATGAAATGCCCGCTCAATGGCCTGCGTAAGCTCATCTCTCTTTCCCGAAGTGAACTTAATCCCATTATTCTTGTCAAGGAGTTCTGGGATGCCACCAATTCGAGCCCCCACTACTGGAGTGCCAGCGCAAAGCGACTCGATGACACCAAGAGGATTATTGTCATAGCACTCGCTTGGCATTACCGAGAAACGCGCTTTGCTGAGCAACGTCGCCACCTGCTGAGCGTCTTGATGACCAAAAAACTCGATGTTAGTCTTGCTGACATATTGTTTCTCAAGCTGGTTGCGTAGCGGTCCATCGCCCACAATTTTAAGTGAATATGGCAATTTGGATGCCGTTTCTACAAGCGTTTCCACGCCTTTCTCGGTTGAGAGGCGCCCCACATAGACATAGTAATCTTCACGGTTGGCATTCAGCGAATTGAACAGTTCTTGTTTTACTGGATCGACGTGATTGCACACCACATGAATCTTCTCGGGATCGAAACCATCCTTGCGCATCTTGCTCGCTATAAACTGGCTTGGGCAGATAAAGGCATCGGCATAACGGTCAAGCACATATCTGTTCCACTTGCGCGCCTCGACATAAGCCATCGCACTTGCAGCAAAGCTGCCCTTCATACACCGCGTTTTAAGAACCGACATCTTGCTGTGCCCTATGCAACGCTCACAAGGCTTCTCATTGTACAGACAGGCATAGGAAGGACACACAAGCTTGTAGTCATGCATAGTCCATACCACACGGCATCCACGTTTCTTGGCAAGCTTTGCCACAACGGGGGAAATATAAGAATGGATGTTGTGCAGGTGAACAATGTCGGGTTTGAAATCGTCAAGAATCTTATTGAATGCTGCCTTGATGTCACCATACCCCATGATTCGCTTGAAGGCATGAATCTTGCTTAAAACGCCTCCTGTCATCTCCACTTGTGAGGCATAGTATTTATTCCATCCTGAATCAATATTCTCGGAATAATCCATGGCAAACACCGCCACATCATGACCTTTCTCCTTGAGCAATCGCTCGAGGTTCATTGCCACAATGCAGTCACCGCCACGAGGGTAGTAGAACTTGTTTGCTACGAGAATACGCTTCTTTTCCATGCTGAACGTGCAAAATTACGCATTTTTTCTTGTAGCAGAAAGAAAAACATCTTTTTATTAATCTTTCATGACACAAAAAAGTCAAAAAAGAAAATAATTTACTACTTTTGCAAAAAGCAATATTATCATTATGAGAAAGCTCACACACATAATAACTCTTATAGCGACGGTGCTGCTGGCATGCAATGCCCATGCACGCACAGTAGAAATAAAGATTAGCAACTGTCCAAAACCCTATGTCGAGAACATAAGGAAAATGACCTCGGGCTTAGGTGCCAACGACGTGTTGATTCTCAACTTTGACAAAACAGGGAAATATGAATTTGATGGCTCGTTGAAGTTCAGGTGCAACACTACCATTAAAGGGGTAAGTTCTCAGAACACGAGAGTTATACTCAAAGAGGGTTTTGCTAACGGCAAGAGTAAAATGCTTGACGACGCATTCTTTGCTGTGCATGGCAGCTCCTCTAAAAAAGTTAAAGCCGAGGTAAAAGATATCTGTTTTGAACTTGCTTCTCACAAGAATATTTTATGGGAGAAAGCGCCTAAACACATCATCAAAATTTGCTATGGTGACGGTGTTGTTATTGACAACATTGTGGCCAAGTCACAAAATGCCACACTTACTCACGTTGACCTGCGTGATTGCTCCAATGCTGTTGTTCAGAATTGTGAATTTGAGAATTACAACAATTCTGCTATGGGCGGCTGCCTGTGGTCTAGAGGAGAGCAGAACAATATTCAAGTTGTGAATAATATTTTCAGAAAATATGGCAAAGACGAAGCTTTTGGTTGCTGGGGCGGAGCTTATAACAGAGACTTTGAAATAAAAAATGTCACTGTCGAAGGTAATGAATTCTATCTCGACAACAAAACTGGCATCAAGTTATTAGAATTAGATAATTTCCTTGCTTTCAACCACACCTATGGTGAGGGAGCAAAAACCAATTGCGTTCTTGATAACATCTATTTTAAGAACAACAAAATCAAAATAAACGCTCCAATTAAGAGAATTATGATTTTGTCTCTATCAAAATATGCCACAGTCAACAATTTGGAAATCTCTAACAATGAGATAATATGCACATCTAAGAGTTCGTCAACCGACTCTTTCATGAATGATTTCGACATCATAGCGGAGTCGCTTGAGAATATTAATATCTCGATAAAAGACAACTACATCAGAACCCAAAATGAGGTGCAAGGCAACAATGGTCATACATTCTTGTCGGTGAGAAACGCAAACTTAAATGTAACCAACAACATTATTGAAAACGACTATCCACAGCGCTTAGTTTGGTGCCACGAAGGCTCAATGCGTCTTTATTTGGAGAACAACGATGTAACAAATGTTTACACCACTTCGTTAAGTTCTTCCAAGGCTCTTGATGATGTCTCTATAACTGCTGTAAACAACACGTTTTCAGGCGACACACGAATCTATTGCCGCAATGTCAAGAATTTGTCTTTGACCTATAAGAATAATACATTTAATAGTTCAAATAATCATTTCTTCTTGCAAGAGGGTGCAGAGCAGAACTCAATAACCTTTGAAGGCAACACAGTAAACGCTATAGCTGGAAAGGGTTTGTTATTTGCTAATTATGGTGGCACACCATTCAATTTCAACAATGTGACAATAGCTAACAACAATTTTAATGGAGTAAAGACTGCCGACATTACCGAGCCATTAAAAAAGGCAAGGAAACTGCAAATTAGCGGAAATATTTACCGATAATATGTAATTCACAATGAAATCTCCATTAATCTCGATTATCATACCAGTATATAACACCGAGGGCACTTTGGCCCGATGTGTGGACAGTGCCTTGGCTCAGACTTATGAGAACTGTGAAGTGGTCATTGTGGACGATGGCACCCCCGACAATGCAGGTGCCATTGCCGATGACTATGCCTCACGGTATGATAATATGAGGGTTGTCCACAAACAGAATGCTGGACTTGCCGAGGCACGCCGTAGCGGCGTAAACGAGGCCAAGGGCGATTACATCATCCATCTTGACAGCGACGACACTATGCTGCCCGATGCTGTTGAGTATCTGTTGTCGAAGTGTAAAGAACACAACCTTGACATAGCCTATGGCAACTATATCAGGATTAATGAGGATGGAAAAAAGAATGAGGTTTGTTTTCCTGATGACTCAATGATTCTCACTGGAGAAGAATTCATGATGTATAATATTAAACCTGTAGGCATTTGTGCCAATTGGGGTTGCCTGGCAAAGAGGGAACTATGGCTCAACGACAGCATCTATCCCCCCAGCAACACAAAGTTACCAAGCGAAGATATTCTCATAAACATCAAGATTTCCAAATTTGTTGAGAAAATCGGCCTCTTCAATCATCCCGTTTGCTATTACTATTACAACTCACAGTCGTTATCAATCACTGGCTCGTTGTCACAATTAGACAAATGGAAACAATATTTCTCAATAATAGAGAACGAGTTGAAATCAAGAAACCTATTTGAGAAATATGAGTCAATTTTCCTGTGCATGAAAATTGAAAGTATGGCATTTTATTATAACGGCCTTGACACAAGCGACCCATGGGTAAAAAGCATAATAAAAGACAAGCGATTTAAGCTGCCGCCCAAATCACGACTACTGCAATTCTTGATACAGTATCCACGATTATGGGAGTTCCTGCGAGACACCAAGCGCCGCATCTTCAACTAACGAGAGATTGTCAAGCACTTTATGTCTTTAATTGTATTATTTGTCAATATGCGCGCTCCAAGGTCGTTAAGATGATCGGAGTCGTTGAAATATTGATGGCGATTGCTAAATAAAAACTTATCACACCCATAATCTTTGAGAATCACATCCTTCTCGTGGCAAAATTCCTTCATCCATTCCTGAAATTTTGCTGTAACCTCAAGTGATGGAGCAATATAGACTAAAAGTTCGATGTTATTTCTATTGCAAGTCTCTATTATTTCCTCAAAGCATTTTACCTGAATCTCATTAGTCTTAAAATCATTGAAGTTGATGATTGCGGTATCAGCAAGGTTGCCATACTGCGGTTCATAGCCATCGCAGTCACGACTGGGTAGAGTGCGTGCTTTTACCATCCATGTGGGAGTGGAGTTAAGCCGGTAGAGGTTGCTGTGGAGCTTTGCCTGCAACTGCCAAGTGCCATATTCTTTCACATAGTTGGTTAGAGGCTTGTTGAGGCCATAGAAGTGCTTCACATCATCAATGCTGTTGTTGAGCCACTCGTCGGTGACCATCGCAGCACAAGCCTCAAGCACCACTACCTGTGGCTTGCATCGTTCCAAGAACGACTGCAGCACTATCAAAGCATAATTCATGCCGTGGCCGTCATAGCCTGCATTATAGGCCGTCAACCCCGTGCTATCGGTAATAAGCGAAGGAATATAGGTGTGTCGAGCCCTTGATGAACCAAGTATCAGCACATCGGCTTTTTTCTTAAACATGGCCTGGTAGGCATCAGCTTGCAATGTGCCCACTTCGGGTGTGCTCATAAGCATTTTATTGCCGACGAAACCCGCAATTATGTCGCAGGCAACAACTATAGCAAGGATTATGAGTATGTTGATAAGAATCTTTTTCATAACCACTTAGAATTGCACATATATGAAACTGTTGCTCTCAAGAGCTCCAGTGAGGATTATGAACACTATTGTCATTGCGATGCATGCAAGCCTCATCGCTCTTGACGAAGAATACATGAAATGAGCTTTGCCATGATATTCATCTTGATGCTCCTTGTAAATCATAACAAGGAAAGAAAGAAATCCAAAGGTGAACAATGGAACTGTGGCCTGCAGGTAAGGCATGCCCCAGTCGCTTGAGAGCCATTTGCGCCAAGCAACGATAATGTCGCTGATGGAGTTGGCTCTGAAGTACATGGCACCAATGCAGCACACCACAAAACTGATGGCTATTCTCAAACTCTTGAACCATGTGTAGTGTTTCAATGATTCATATTTTGCCTCTAATTTCTCACGCGGTACCTTCATTATGCGTGAGGCAATCACCCAAAGTCCATGGTGAGCACCAAAGATGATATAGGTCCAGTTGGCGCCATGCCACGCTCCACAGGCAATGAATGTCACCATTACATTGAAATATGAGCGCAGCTTGCTGCAACGGCTGCCTCCCATGGGGATGTAGATATAATCCCTAAGCCAAAACGACAGTGACATGTGCCAGCGGCGCCAGAAATCACCGCCATTGACAGCAAAGAATGGCTGCTTGAAGTTTTCGGTCACAGTCAGCCCCAAAAGCCTTCCCACACCAATCGCCATATGGCTGTACCCAGCAAAATCGGTGTACATTTGAATCAAATAAAGCACTGATGCCAAAGCTATTGACGAGGCATTGTGATGCGACATGTTGTTGAAAATGGCATCGGTATAGGGTGCTATGCGGTCGGCAATGCAGGCTTTCATGAAAAAGCCCCACAGAATCCTTAGCGAGCCATCGCTGAGGTTGGATGGCAGCAGTTTTCTCGCTTTTTCAAGTTGTGGCAAGAAAGTTGTCGCGCGGTCAATAGGTCCCGACATCAAAGTGGGAAAGAAAGCCACATAGGCAGTAAACTTGACAGCATCGTGCTCCGCTTGGATTTTGCCATTTGCGACATCAACAATGTAACTGATGAGTTTGAAGGTAAAATAGCTGATGCCAAGAGGTGCGATAATATTGAGTGTGCCTGTGTTCACTGTAAACCCTATGCTAGTGAGTAGAGACGAGAACTCTGAAATGAAAAAGTTGAGATACTTGAAGTAGATAAGGACACCAATTCCAGCGCAAACTCCAGTCACTTTGAGCCATTTTACGATGGAAGGTGAGTTTTTACTTTTCTTCTCAACGCCTAGAGCAAGACCATAGAATATCGCTATGATGACAACAAATAATGCAAGTAGTTTAAGACTTACATAGCCATAGAAAACAAGAGATGTGATTGCAAGCCATGCATTCTGCCAGCGATGGTTTCTTATCAAATAATAGACAAGAAATACCACTACAAAGAATATCCAGAATCCTATAGAATTAATCAGCATGGCATTTTGTTTGTTATGATGCTACTTCTAATTGCTGATGCTCAACCTCACCTTTTTTCCATGACAGGAAAAAGAATGTTAACATTATAAAGCAGAAGTTTGGATAAGACCAAAAATCGGCATAGAGCAATAGTATTATGAACGCAAGTACAAAGTAGGCCTGCATATTATAATTGCGTACTGGATAAAGAGGAATCTTAATAAAGAACAGACACATAAAAAACACAATATACCAAATGGACCCAATGATTCCCAGCTGAAGGACAGAGCTCATTATTTGCGGACTAGTGCCTTTCATGATCCAGTCATATTCATTATAAAAGTCCGACGCTTCAATAATTGAACCATGCTTGTAAAGGCTTAATCCGAATCCAAACAGGTTGTGTCCTGGATGGGCATCAAACACCATAGGCATAATTGCCAGTTTAGCCAGACGTGGCATATCAAACTGCTCGCTATAGTTCTTGTCGGCATACTCTGCAGCGCCCTCAATGTTGTCGAGATCAGCATCAAGATATTCTTCAAAGAATTCTGGGTCAAGCTTAAGTTTGCCTTGGCTCTCATCAACCGTAGAAGAGTAAAAGAAACTACCCACCCCTACCAGTATTACAATCAGAGGGGAAAGAAACGTCATGCGAATGATGTACTTGCGGTCAATGGGCATCAGCAGAATGAAATATGCTATAATTAGTCCGAAACTAATTTTTGTCTCATTTAGGAAAGTGGGGAACAGCAGGAAAATAAGAGTCCAGTTCTTGTAAAGCGACTGCAGGATATTGTTGCGCTCAATGCGCTTATTGAGCAGATAGAATGAAGTGTAATAGATAGAGAAACTCAAAATTCCCGAGAACCATCCACCCATAGTGCCTCCCACATAGTCACCAGCACCATACTTGAAAAACTGATAAAGGACTGTCGGCACTTGAAGCCACAAGAAGATGTAGAGCTGCTTGTCAAGAGATTTCACAAACAAGTCATGGCGATATTCCGTTGACCAAAAGTAACGAAGAATTGGTGGCATGAACAACACAGGAAAGAAGTACCTCAAACCATTCAGCCACACGACCATGCTGTCGTTATTAACAATGAAACCGCTTATTGCAGCTATGAATATTAGAGAAACTATCAAAATGACATCAATCATCTTGCGAATGGTACATGCTGCAAGAAAAATCAATATCAAATCGACTATAAGCAGTGAAAGTGTTCTCAAGGGACTGCTTGATATCTCAGGTCCCCAGAATAAATCGCTCACGAAGCCAGTGCACGTAGCAAGCCAGAAGCCAATGAAGAAGAGGCGCTGCATCAAGAATCGTTTCTCAAATCTCATGATTCTGGCGGTTGTGTGCGGTCGTTACTGTCCTTTTTTCAGAAGCTGTTACTTCTCCTTGCCGTAGCCATAGCCATAGCCTGCCGAGAGTCTAGGATTGCTATCGTTAAGCACCACGGCGGCATTGTTGAACTGCTTGCGTGCCACCACTTCGTTGAAGTACTTGACAAGGTTGCGCTTGGTGTGGTTAGCGCGAGTGACAAAGAGTGTGGTGTCACCATACTTCGCCAGTGAGAATGTGTCGCTCACCATGGCGATAGGAGCCGAGTCGATGATGATGATGTCGAAGTTCTCCCTCAACTGGTCAAAGAATTGCGTAGTACGCTCACCAAGCAACAACTCCGAAGGGTTGGGAGGAATGGGGCCTGCCACTATCACGTTGAGATTCTCAACATCGGGCACGGTTTGGGTTATCTTATCAAGCTCAAAATCGGGGGTTGACAGGTAGTTGGTGACTCCAGGCGCATCATTTATACCAAATATCTTAGCCAATTGAGGGCTGCGGATGTCCATGCCCACCAACGCAGTCTTCTTGCCCAGCAGAGCAAACGAAGAGGCGAGGTTGGCACTGATAAACGACTTGCCTTCTCCACTAATTGAAGATGTGACAAGCACCACCTTGTCGTCCTTCTTGGTCATGAGGAACTGCACATTGTTACGCAGCAGACGGAAGAGCTCGACAATCGATGAGGTCTTGCCAGGCTTGACAACCAGTGACTCCTTGTGGCGATTGTGGCAAATCTCGCCCAGCACAGGTGACTTGCACAAATCTTGCAGCTCATCCTGTGTAGAGAACTTGGTAGTGAACAGGCTCTTGAGATATAGCAGCAGAATGGGCAGCATGAGAGCGGCAATCAAAGATATGAGGAGCACCAAAGGCACATTGGGCGCCACTGGCTTGCTCTGGGCATAGGCATGGTCAACGACCTTGCCCTTTGGTGTGGTGGCAGCAAGCACGAGGGCATTCTCCTCGCGCTTCTGCAGCAAGAATGTGTAGAGCGCGTTCTGGATGCCTTGCTCACGATACAAGTCACGCATCTCTCGCTCCAGTGAGGGCACTTGACTCATCTCGCCTTGCGACTCGTTGCTCACTTGACTGGCTTTATCGATTTGTATCTTGAGGGCTGCGAGGGTGTTGTTGACGCCCTTGCGAATTGTCTCGCGCATATTGTCGAGCTGACGGTCAAGTTCTTTCAATGCCTCGTTGTCGCCTTTAGCGCTCTGAGCCAACTCTGTGCGCCTCATGGCAAGCTCGTTAAACGCTCTAATAGACCCTGATGCCGCTGTGGAGTCGGCCTCAAAGGGGATATAAGAGTACTTGTTATGTGGGTCATTAATAAACTCATTGATAAGCCCCACTATTCGGTATTTTGCCTCCAAAGCCACAATCCTGTTCTCGGCCTGCTCCTGACGAACTATGCTTGCTTTAGTCTGGCCTTCCACATCGGCCATGTTGTGAGCACGTTTGTAGGCTTCAATATCGGCCTCGCTCTTGGTGAGCTCATTGTAGATGAGCCCCAGGCGCTCTTTTATGAAGTTGGCAGTGTTAATAGCCTGCTCGTCTTTCTCCTGCTGACCACGCTCGTTGTAGAGGCTAATCATGGTGTTGAGCATGTCCTTACCGCGCTTTACGTTGGTGGTTTGAACATCCATGTAGATGGCGTTGCTCTTCTTGTTGAGCACCTTCACTGTCATTTTTTTCATGAATTGCTCGGTGCGCAGCAGGTTGCCTGTCACATTGGCGTCGATAATCATTTCTTTGCCAGGCATATAAGATTTTGTGGTTTTCACCACATAACTTCCGTAAGGAGTAGTAACAGTAGTTGGCAACGGCTGGTCGGTGAGAGTAGTAAGGGTTTTGAACATTCCCTTCTTCACCTTGATGTCGGCCTTGCCATTTTCTTTGATGGTTACCTTGAAGCTCATGCCCACCGACAAGGTGTCGAATACCTCCTCGGGAGCGTCAATCTCGATAGGCGAGTTATTATAAAGATCTTCTTTGTCAAGAAGGCTATTGCGCTTAACATAGAGGCGATTGAGCTTCAGGTTCTTGACCATATTGTTGCAGATTTCCTGCGACCCCATCACTACCACTTCATCGTCAACGCTGGCTCCACCACCGCCTATCGATAGGCTCTTCAACAGCGATGCTCCAGCACTGCCTGCGTCATCATCCTGATCGACAAGAACGGTCGAAACAACCAGATACTCCGGCAGTTTATATTTCAAATAGACAACAGCGAGGCCTATGCAAGCTATCAACGACAGCACAAATAGCCACCAATAGCGCTTGTACTTGTTGAAGACGCTTCCTAAATCTATGATTTTCTCGCCTTGTGGAGTGATAGTATTGTTCTCGTAGGACTTATTGCTCATGATTTTTATCGAGGATTATAGTAGGATGGGCTTAAAATGCTATTTCACTGCTACAGCAATAATTAGGGATGCAATCACCGAAGCAGCACTCACGATAGTCGATATCACTGTGAGTTTGTAGGCATTGTTTTGATTATACTTAGAGTTGTCGATACGAATCTGGTTGGGCTCGACATACACCACATCGTTCTGTTGCAAATAGAAGTAGGGCGATGAGAAGATATTACTGTCGGCAAGGTTGAGACGGTGGTAAATCTGCTGGCCATTCTCTTCACGTATCACCAACACATTGTTACGCTCACCAAACTCGGTGAGGTCTCCAGCCGCACTCAGCGCATCGAGCAAGGTAAAACGCTCGCTATTTACATACACGCGATGCGGATTCTTCACTTCTCCCATTACATTGATGTAGAATCCTGTCAGCTCCACTCTCACAAAGGGGTCTTTAACGGTCTGACTTACACGCGACACTATCATCTGCTCCACCTCACGAGTGGTCTTCCCTGCCACATTCAGCCTGCCTATCACTGGCATAACGATGTCACCGTCTTTGTTCACTATGTAAGTTTGCAGACGAGGAGCAGATTGTGTGCTCATGTCACCACGACGAGCCGTATTGGCTTGTGGCTGATTAAACATAGCCGTAGCCTCTGGTACCGATGAGGTAACCACTATCGAGAGTTCGTCTTCTGGAACAATCTTAATCTCATAACTAGTGCCCTGTGGCATTACGCCGCTTGGCGAGTCGCCTAGGTTGCGGAAGTAGGACAACGTGTTCTCGGTAGCAGTCTTGCAGCCAGTTAGCACTAGGGTAAGGACTGCAAATATGATTAAATTCTTAAATTTCATGATTATAAGTGTATAGTATATTATTTATTTTAACGTTT
>JAFZUL010000120.1 GCA_017618355.1 Muribaculaceae bacterium | reverse complement strand
GACTTTCCCTACCTCATCAGGCAATGTTAAGAAAGGTAAACGCAAGCAATTATCTATTACTATATAAGCCTGGCCATCAATAATTTCACAATCCACCTGTTCATAGTACTTAATTCCATTAATTGTAACAGGAATATCGGCCGATCTTTGTGCCTTAAAATGAAACCTGCCTTCTCCCAATGGATGGGGCGTCTTGGTCGGATCGTTTTTCAGGGTCACATAACAAAAGTGTGAACTTGATGTAAATTGCCGTAAAGCTTCAAGTTGATTATTTGTAGGTGAAGTGAACTGAATGTTGAAAGAAGCTATTTCTTTTTCAACATCTTGAAAATGTATCGGCTCTTGATTGCTGAAACTGTGTTGTTTCAAGCAGTCATTGTAAAAATCCAAAAACTTAAGTTCCACCACCTTCCCTCTGTCAGGCAATTCATTAAATACAATCGAAATTTCTTTCTTTTTGCCAGCAATTTTGGCTATTTTGCGCAGTTCAATTGGTGCAAGGAAGCGATAATATATCTTCTTCTCTGAAGTATCAGCATTGACATAAACGACGAAAAAAGCCACTCCGCCATTATTTTGATAAAGCTTTACATCGTTTACATTAACTGAATATGTTATTTTGGGCTTTGAGAAATCTTTGAATTGCCGCCCTTTTACTTGCACAGGTATAATGCCGATTAAGCCAGTTCTACTTTGTTTGTCTGAACCGTTTTTATAAAGATACAGTTTGCCGTCCCAAACTGGCTCTTTGTCCTTTTTGGGTATGCTTGGGTCAAGCGTTTCAGTGAAGTTGAAATAGTCGCTAACTGCATCAACTCCTGCGTTTTCTATTTGTGTGTTGTTTAGTTTTCTCGTCATAATTCGCTTTTTAGTTTAATAATTAGTTGGTGCAGTTCAAGCTTGCGTCTTGGCTGCTTTTCTTTTCTGATTTTGTTCTCGAGGATGACAACCTGCTTGCGCAGCTTTTCCTGTTGATCATTGAGTGTTATTTGCTCGGAAAGCGTATTGCCGTCCTTGATGTCAATTTTGCCAATGGTAGTGACAAATGACTGCCACACATCATCGAGCGACAAGCCATTGAGCGGTAAATTCGCTTCGGATGCAGGTAACCACGAAGTAAAGAACAGTCGCTCATGAAAAATGGCAAACTGCACCTGCTCGTCAAGCATAAGTGCTATAACCATTCTCTGCGGAATCAGTTTGGTAAGCAACTCAATGTTGCGGAGATCAAAATCTTTGCGTTTGAGCAGGACCGTGACTACATAGATAGCCTGAATATCAACCGTTGCCAGGGCAGGAACAGAGCGAGAGGTAATTTCATGAGAAATCACCAGTCGGCTGATATCTGCATCAAAGCGGCCACGCTGCGCAGCCTTTAAACCAAACTTGGCAAAGAGATGTTTCTTTGGCAAAGGTCGGTTCACCTCGGTGCTATGTGGCAATCCAAAACTCATGCTTGCTATCTGTTTTTGCGGAAAGTTCACGTTTTCTCACGGAATTTGACGAAAACCGCCTCTATCATTATAAGATTTTATCATCATTTATCGCACTCTCAATTTGTTGAATAGTTGGCAAACTCTCATCAATGGTGCTGTCAATGACGTTTTGCAACTCGTATGATGCCACACCGAGAGGTTTATTCACATCTTGGAATGACCATTCCACGAGCGTTTTGTCCTTCGACTTGCATATAAGCAACCCTATGGTTTGGTTGTCATCGTCGGCCTTCAACAGTTTATCGACGGCTGTCACATAGAAATTTAATTTGCCGGCAAATTCAGGTATGAAGTCAACCACTTTAAGTTCAACCACGACAAAGCATTTCAATCTGAAATGATAAAACAGCATATCTGGGAAGAACGATTTTCCATTTGGCATGCGCAATTCTATTTGCCGTCCGACAAATGAGAAGCCGGTGCCAAGTTCGAGCAAGAAACGGGTTATGTTCTTTACGAGTGCGTCTTCAAGTTGTCGCTCGTCATAGCCTTTCTTCATTGTCAAGAAATCAAGACCATAAGGATCTTTAAGAATTTCTTGTGCAAGTTTTCCTTGTTCGGCAGGCAAACGGTCGTGAAAGTTAGTCAGTGCTTTCCCTTGCTTGTCAAAAAGAGATGCTTCGATGTTATCTTCAAGTTGTCGCCTGCTCCAGTTCTGCTCTATGACTTTATCGACATAAAATAAAGCCTCCTCTACAGATTTGCATTTGGTCATGATTTCCACATGATGCCGCCAAGGCACATAGGCAAATTGTGGTGGCATAGTAAATTCGTCACCAACTTGGTGCCCAAATTCCGTTTCCAATTCGTCACCAACTTGGTGACGAATTATAACTGATTGACTATAAAACGCATACCAGCGTTTCATATATTTAAGGTTGGTGACGGAAAACCCAGTTTGGTTGGGGAACATTTCTTTGAGGTCAAGACTGAGTTGATTGATAATTCCTGCCCCCCACAAATGTTCGGGTTTCATGGCTACAATGTCTCTGCCAAGTTCCCAATAGAATTCAAGCATGGCGGAGTTAACTCTTACAGCAGCTTTGATTTGATACTGTTGTAGTCGTGACTTAAGCGACTGCAACCATGACCTGTAGTTTTCATCGATCGAAATATTACCGCCTTTAATTATTTGAGGTTTATCTTGCATATCTTATTGTGTTATTGCTTATTTGATTACAAGAAAGCAGATAAGTTCAAAGTCATCAAGTCCTGTAATGGGCTCAGCAAAAATTGACCCCTGTACACCGCCCAAAAAGCTGTCGATGTCGCTTTCCTGTTTTACGTTGATTATTGAATTGATAGCTTCGCCAAGCAATTTAGAGTACCGCTTCATATTGCGCCCGTCATGCGTTTCTTTATTAAAAGCACGACACAGTTCTTTGTTTGGCACATCTACACCACGACAAAGAAGACGTAAGCGGTCAAGCAGTTCTTTCGGGTGAAGATGATTCAACACTACTTCACCATCATCACCTATATAGACCATATAGAATGGATGCAGCTGATTTTTGTGGTCGATGTTCACACCATTGTTGCGGTTCTTCAGCACGTAAACCACACCAGGAGCAGTGCCTTCTTTTGCTTGTACCACAGCGTGCAAGCCGAAAGGTGTATGCTCTATATCATGTCCCTGCCCCATATATTCCAGCAAGTCAAGGCGGAACTCGTTCAAGCCCAAGTCCATTATTGAAACACCAGAATTCATTTCTTCAATGTCAACAACTTCTTCTTGTAAACGCTGAAGCTGCTGTCGACGATAATCAAGGTCGTCTTTCTCATTATCAGAAAGTGGATTCTCGTCTCCTGTGGCCGAAAGAACACTCGCTTTCATTCGAGCCTCGACACGCTCTTTTAGGTTGATGTACTCATCAAGCGTCATATCAGGCCAGTAGTTGACTAGTTGAATGACTTCGTTGTGCGAACCAATACGGTCGATACGTCCGAAGCGTTGAATGATGCGCACTGGATTCCAGTGAATATCGTAGTTGATGAGATAGTCGCAGTCCTGCAAGTTCTGGCCTTCACTGATGCAGTCAGTGCCAATAAGAACATCTATCTCCGCATCAAGCTTTGGGTAGATAGCGGCTTTTTCTTTAGACACGGGCGAGAATAGCGTGAGGGCTTTGTTAAAGTCAAGTTTCTCTCGCAATTTAAGTGTGCTGCGAGCCTCAACGTCACCGCTTACCATCGCTGTGTGCAGACCGTGCCTGTTGAGAATCGCAGGTGCGAGGTTCCTATACAAATAGTCTGCTGTGTCACTGAAAGCGGTGAAGATAATCACTTTCTTATTTTCACCGTTAATAGGGTTAGCAAACTTATTTCGTAAATCCTCTATAAGACGTTGAAGTTTGCTATCATGCTCTGGAGTAATGTCGGCAAGCATGTAAAGCAAGAGCGTCAGATTGTACGAGTCACTCTGCAAGTACTTGCGCCACGTCATATAGTCAAGGTCTTCGAGTTTGATTTTATTCTTCCGACGTCCTACTACTACATCGTTATCTGAATCGTCTATATCCCATTCTCCAGGTTCGGCAGCTATCATATAATCGTCAACTTCCGATTGTGCTGTGTGATTGTCTATGATCTGAAGCATCCCATCGATATAGTCACAAATACGACGCACTGTAAGACGGAACGAATTAACTGAGCTTTCCAAACGCTTAAGCATATTTATGCTCATTAATCTGCGGATACCTTTCTCTCGGTCTTCGATGGAAAGACGGTGTCCTGTCTCAGTTATCTCATCATCAGTATCTATACCGTATGCCTCACGTCGGCTTGGAAGAATAAAGGCTGACGGAGTATAAACAGCAAGATTAAGAAGTTGTAACTGCTCAAATATCTCGTTATAATTGATTGCCGTATTCAGATCAGTAAGTGGTGGTCGCCTCGATATTGGTTTTAACCTTGTTGGAAATTTGCCAATGTCGGCTGTGTCATAATACTGTTCAATGTGTTTACGAGAACGTGCAATCGTCACACTGTCAAGCAATGTGAAAAAGTCAAAAGAAAGCATCGAAAGCAATCGCTGTGTGGTGCGTTCATCCTTTGGTAACCTTGCCCACTCATTATATGCCCTTTGTGCATTACGGAAGATATCATCAACACTGGAGTCAGTATCAAGTAGCATATCAAGACGCTCTGTTTCTCCCTCGTAAGCCAATTGTAATTGGTTCTTCAAGTCATTGAAGCGATTATTTACTGGCGTTGCGCTCAGCATAAGAACTTTCGTTTTCACTCCTGCACGAATAATCTTATTCATCAGTCGAAGGTAACGATTCTCACGCGGATTCTCGTCATTCTCGTCAGTGCTTACCTTGCCTCCGTTACGAAAGTTATGACTTTCGTCAATTACCACTAAGTCATAATTACCCCAGTTTATCTTCGCCAAATCCCTTCCATTACTGAAGCCTTGTTCCCTTGACAGATCACTGTGAAAGAACACATCATAGCGTAAACGGTCGGCGACAAGCGGATTATTGAGGTAATTACCGTGATAAGTTTCCCAATTGTCGTGCAGCTTCTTCGGACAAAGAACCAACACGTTGCGGTTGCGTCCCTCATAGTACTTAATGACGGCAAGAGTGGTAAAAGTTTTTCCAAGACCAACACTGTCTGCAAGTATGCATCCGTTGTATTTCTCCAGTTTATTGATAATAGCCAGAGCAGCATCACGCTGGAAGTTATATAACTTGTTCCAAATCACACTCTGCTTGAATCCCGTTGCTTCATTAGGCAACACGTCTTCGCTAATATCCTCAAGAAACTCATTGAAGATATTGTATAATGTTACAAAGTAGAGAAATTCCGGTGCATTTTCCTTATAAACATTGGAAATGCTGTCAATGACATCATCAGTGACAGTTTGAAGAAGTTCGCTATCGTTCCATAACTGCTCAAAAGTGTCAAGCAACTGCTTGGATTCAGGAAAGTCGTTGCGCAATATCATCGAGTAGGCTTGATTTCCTTGCTCCGTGCCGAGGTCAACAGTTGTGAAACCATTAATTGGAGTATAAGAGGATTTGTCAACGTTGAGCAACCCCTGCATATATTGCGAGGTCCGGTTAGATTTAAAGCAGACCTTTTGCTTTATCCACTCAGCGCACTCACGGGCAATTGCGCGTTGTGTAAGCTCGTTGCGCAATTTGATCTCAAACTCCGAACCATAAATTGTGCGTTCTCGGTTAAGGCGCGGGATGTAAAACTCACGTTTCTGTTTGTCTATCTTGTCTGTCGTGAATGTGGGTGAAGTGAAAATAAAACGCAGTTCCTTTATGTCTGTGAGACGGTCTTTTAGTTCTTGGAAAGCATATATTGAAAAACAAGACGCAGCGATGGCGACCTTGCTTCCACTCTGAATGACAGTTAGCAGGTCATCACGCAATGAGATATTCTTGTTGTCAATAATCTTCATTATTGATATAATACTTAAGTATATCAAAAACAAAACTCCAATGTAGTGCCTGAAAGCCGACCAAAGCTTGTTTCACTACAAAGGAGTTTGTTATATTTATCTACAATGATAGTGGTCGTTATCAGGAATTAGAAGCTGATCTAATTAAGATTGCAAAAATACACAATTTACACCTATTAATAAAAGAAAAGGCATCAAAAGTTATCAACAAAATTGTAATCTTTGAGTTTTCCCCATAATCAAGCAACAAAAAGGTAAAATTTTCCACAACTTCGACAAAAAAATTTCCATAGCCACAACAAAAATGGGGTGTTTTTTTCCATACCAAGGACATTTTTGAGCAAAAGTGTCTAGAAAAGTAGAAAATCAAAGCCGCCCTTGTGAGGCGGCTCTACATCATCATTTATGAACATCAACAGACTCTAAAGACGAAACCATCAGTAAAGTCATAGTCGTAACGGAACAGCTCGTCAGAGTAAGCCGAAACGTCAAAGAAGCGGCGCAGATGCTCGGGCACCTCGTCAAGGATTCCCAGCTCATCTACAAGCTGCTCGGCGTACTCTTCCTCGCTGTTCCACTTGCCGCAGTAAGCCTCGCTGAACTCCTCGAAAGTAACGTCACTGTCGCAGCGAACGTCCATGAAAACCTCGAAGGCCTCACGCTCGTCATCGTCAAGCTCTGCAAACTCTTTGATGCGTTCGAAGGTGTCCTCATCCAGAGAACTCTCGTCATACCACGAGTCGGGCCAGTTCTGCATGTCCTGGAACATGAACTCCGGATCCTCCTCATCGAATACGATTTGCCGGCACACCTGCATGAACTCGTCATAGTCGGCACAAAGGGATAAATCAACCCACATTCCGTCCAGATTCCCGCAGGAATAGCGGTGGTAGGAACTCACGTACACGGCCGGATTGTCAGTGCGGTAGTCAAACTTGAAATCTGCCAAGTCCAACTCAGCCTCACAAACCTCAACTTCATTGAGATTGGAGGAGCTGGAGCTGCAGCTTTTTACAACTTGTTCTTGAACTTGGGTGCTGTCAGCACCGCTTGCGAAATCAAAAGAAAGGGAATTGTTACTCATAATAAAGAAAATTTAAAGTGAAACTTCATTGATCTTGTTATCGCTATCGCTTTGCTTTTTACACTGCCCGAAAAGAGTGCGGCTGCCCACACAGAGAGCAAGGCTTGCCTGAGAATTACTACCCGAAGGGCTGGAGAATTTTCAGAAGCAACGTAGCCTGGCCTTGCGGGTGAGGGAGACGCATTAACTTTGCGGCGTAAAAACAAAGAGAGCGACAACTAGACAAGTCAATGAATCTTTGGAATTTTCTTATGAGTGACATCCCTTTCTCCTGCAAGCGGTGCGCCAAGACCGCCCCAAGTCAAGAACTGATAAACACCACACTTAAAAGAGAAAAGGCAACCGCGGTTTCCCAACGGTTACCTAAAAAATATTACCTTTTTTTCATCTAGAGTGAGGAGTCGGATTCGAACCGACGAATGGCTGTTATAAAGCCGAGTCCCTTAGACCACTCAGGCATCCTCACATTTTTGTGCACCAGGATGGATTCAACCGAATGAGCAGCGAGAGCAGCGTCAAGCTTGCTTGAACATTGCCGAGTCGCGAGTGAGGAAGCCGATAGGCAAACCACCGTCCCACAGTTTAGAAAACTGTTGCTCTATTCGCTGAGCTACTGGAGCATCATTGGCTGCCTCACCAAGATTTGAACTTGGAACAACGGCTCCAAAAACCGTTGTGTTGACCATTGCACCATGAAGCAATTATTGGCTGGGATGGAGAATTACGATATCTCGACCTATGGCTTAACAGGCCACCGCTCTGCCTCTGAGCTACATCCCAATATGTTTAGTGACCCCGGAGGGACTCGGACCCACGACCCCTTGATTAAAAGTCAAGTGCATCTACCAGCTGAGCTACGAAGTCAATCTATTAGCGTCAACGGGACTCGAACCCGCAATCTTC
>JAFZUL010000119.1 GCA_017618355.1 Muribaculaceae bacterium | reverse complement strand
CGTTCTTGAATAGAGCAGTTAGAGCAATGGAAGATGGAGCTACTCATAATTTTCTCGGCATTGTAGCAGCCAGTCTTGTTTCCGTAACGATCAATATAGCCGATTTCCATCAGTTTGTCCTTCCGCGCATTTAGGAACTGTGCGTGGACTCTTGAAATTATTGTTTCCATAGTATCATATATTATTTATTAATGTGTTTTTGAGGACAAAGATAGTGACTCATGTGCTGGGATAACGATATTAAAAACTCACGGTGTTTTTGGGGGGATAGTTGCGTTGACAACGCAATAGACAGAACCCTATTGGCGTTTTGAACGCCGCTCTCCTTTTCTCTTTCCTCGAAAAAAAGCTGGCATATTTTTAATTACTTGCATGTTTCGGATTTTTTTACGATATTTGCAAAAAATCAAGAATAATAACACAAAAATCAATTAATATGAAAGCTCTTAGATATTTTACATTATTGGCAATGGCATTGGTGGCAATGGCTGTTAATGCTCAACAACTGCATGGCATGTATTTCTTTGATGATGACCGCAATCAGGTCATCACCGTATCTCCCATAACCCCCAACATCATGAAAGTGGAGGTAATGCCAAACTCCTGGAAAGGCGAGCGGCTGCCTTCGCTTGTGAGGGAGGAAATTGCCAACAGAAAAGTGGCATTGCTTGACAAGCCGCAAGAAGTGCTACGCACCAAAAGCGGCATGAAAGTGGTTTATGACGAGGACCTCAAAAGCCTGACGGTGAGTTGTGGCAAGACGTTCTTTATCACCGACTTGTGCGACCGCACTACGGCTGGCACGCTGAGGTTGCTGCACACTGGCAAGGAGTCGTTTTACGGTGCTGGCGAGCGTGGCTACTCGCTCAACCTCAGTGGCGACACGCTTATCAACTACAACAAGCAAAACTATGGCTACGTGAGCGGCGAGAAGCGCATCAAGCAGATGGGTATCACCATGCCGTTCATCATCTCCTCAAAGGGCTACGGCATCTTGTTTGATGACTTCTGCAAATCATCGCTCTACATAGGCGAGGAAGGCATCGAATATAAGACTACCAGCCCTCAACCCCTCTCCTACTACATCATCAACGGCAACGGCAAGGTGGAGAATGTGGTGAAGGACTTCACATGGCTGGTTGGCCGACAGGAATTGCCACCACTGTGGACATTGGGCTACATCACCTCTAAATATGGCTACCACGACCAGCGTGAGAGCGAGGGCGTGGTCGATACCCTCAAGACCATGGGCTATCCGCTCGACGGCATCGTGTTTGACCTCTACTGGTATGGCAAGGAGCAAGACATGGGTCGCTTGTCATGGGATAAGGCCCAGTGGCCCGACCACCGCGCCATGCTCCAGAATTTCAAGAAGAAAGGCGTGAATGTGGTGACCATCTCACAGCCTTACGTGCTCACCAACGGCCGCGCCATCGATAATTATAACGAGCTCAACCCCAAGGGTATGTTCTGCAAGAACGGCGAGACTGGCGAGACACAGACTGTGACCATCTGGGTGGGGCAAGGAGGCATGTTTGACGTCTCTAACCCCGACACCCGCCTGTGGCTGCGCAACCGCTATAAATCGCTCACCGAGGAAGGCGTGACAGGCTGGTGGGGCGACCTGGGCGAGCCTGAGGTTCACCCTGAGACGATACGCCACTACAACGGCCTTACCGCCG
This sequence comes from Muribaculaceae bacterium, assembly GCA_017618355.1. Lineage (GTDB taxonomy): Bacteria > Bacteroidota > Bacteroidia > Bacteroidales > Muribaculaceae > Sodaliphilus. The sequence goes on along the minus strand of JAFZUL010000119.1, from coordinate 5,562 downwards.
AGCAGTACCACAACTTCTACGGCAATGAGTGGAGCCGCATCATCTACGACCTCTTCAAAGAGGACTATCCCGACCGACGACCCATGATCATGATGCGTGCCGGTACAGCAGGACTGCAGCGCTACTCTGTCTTCCCCTAGTCAACCGACGTGTCGCGCTCGTGGGGAGGCTTCAAGCCACAAGTAACCATAATGCTCAATTCGGGCTTGAGCGGCCTTGGCTACATGTCGCACGACGTGGGTGGCTTTGCCCTCGACGAGAAAAAGAAGCGCGACGGCGAGCTCTACATCCGCTGGCTGGAACTGGGACTGTTCTCGCCCGTGCTGCGCACTCACTCACAGGACATTGCTGAGCCTTATCATTACACCGAGTTTGGCGACCTGCCATTGCGCCTCATCCGCGAGCGCTACCGCTGGCTGCCTTATAACTATACTCTTGCCTACGAGAACGCCAAACAGGGATTGCCACTGGTGCGTCCACTTGGATTCTATGAGAGAGACAACCGCATTAACCGCTTCGACAACATCAGTGACCAATACCTGTGGGGCCATGACGTGATGGTGGCTCCCGTGATGGAGCAAGGCGCCACAAGCCGCGATATCACCTTCCCCGAGGGCACTTGGGTTGATATCAACATCCCCAGCAATCGTTACAATGCTTACACAACCATAAGCTATAACGCGCCACTCGAGGTACTGCCTATATTTGCCCGTGCTGGAGCATTTATTCCTCAGGCAAATTACAAAATGGATAACGTGGGCGACTACAATCCAAGCAAACTGGACATCGTATATTACCCAAGTGATGAGCCATCGGAATATACACTCTTCGAAGATGACCTAACCAGCACTAGAACACTAGCCAAAGATAAGCATCGCCTTATCCACTTCGACGCTACCCCTGAAGGCAGATCATGCCGCATTACTATAATTGGCACAGGCGCTGGTACCCCAGCAAAGAAGGAGTATCGCCTAATAATCCCGGGCCTGGAAGAAAAGCCATCGCAAGTAAAAGTTAACGGCAAAAAGGTTAAAATAAACTACGACAGAACCATCCCCAATCTAACCATCCCATTGACAATCAAAGACATCAACTCTGAAACAACTGTGGAGATTGAAAGGTAAGGTTAATCGCAAATATTTCTAACACAAAACGCATCTCGCCATGAGATGCGTTTTATTGCTGGTCCACTATTAGAACGTGAAATGCAGCTGGATGCGCACTCCGCTGCGGTTGATGCCAGGGTTATCGCGGTAATTGATGCGCCACACGTAATCTACTCGCAAGAAGGTGAGGATGTTGTCGAGGCCAACGCCAATCTCCATGTAAGGCCGCTTGCCCATCTTCAGGCAGTCGGCATTAGGGGGGAATTGCAGCAACTCGGGATGCTGCGACGGGTCGTTTTTGTCGGTCAATTTACCCCATAATCCACGGAATGACACCACTTCGCGCATCTTGAGTTTCTTGAGTAGCGGAATGCGGTTAAGGATAGCGCCGTTAATCCAGTAGGTCACATCCCACGACAGGTATTGGTCATTGACAAACTCCATAGCGTTCATAAGTGCAAACGACTCGGGCTGAATAGTATAGGAGAGGTTTGCGTTAGGCAGCATCAGTTCGGGATAAGGCACTGTGCTCCAAACTTTTCCCGCCTTAAGGATGATATCGGTATATCCAAACGCCGAAAACCAGAAACGCTTTTGTATGCCTGCCTCGGTCTTGTTGATAGTGTAGTCGCTGCCCAAGAAGCCTCGCGGCATGAAAGTGTGCGAGAGGGTAAACACTGGCGCGTCCTGGTTGATGGGGATGCGGAAAGAGCGCGTCTGGTAAAATTTCTCGCCAGGCGCATAGCGCAAAGTGACGTTGAAACCAGCCGTGTTGTAATGCCCGAACGCATTGCCGCTGCCATCGACAAAAGGCAGGAAGCGCGACGCTTCATGGCGCTGATGAAGCACCGATGCAGTAAACGAGAATCCCGATTGCGTCTCAAGTTTGTACTCTAAAAGCGTCTCGCGAAGATATATCATCTTGTCGTCCTTCTGGCGCTTTAGGGCGAGGAACACATTGTCGGGATTAGTGTAAAGATAGTGCTGCCCCAGTTTATCTACATCATAGCGATGCATAAGCCGCAACGAGTTTACGGGGAACTCGTTAGGATGTTTTTTCTTATCGACAAACGAATACTCGAGCTGGCCCATATACTTGAACTTCTCGTCGCGTGTACCGTAGGCGACATAGAACTTGCCAAACCATCGTCGGCTGAGCTTTGCCGTTGTCATCCCACCAACTCTAAGTCGCACACCCTCAAGGGAGTTGCCGCTGATGAGGGTGTTCAATGGTCCTATGTCAAAACGACTCTCGGTGGCATTGGAATTGGTGTTGATGTATCCGCTCACGAGCGCCACCACCACCTTCTCGCACCAATAGAAAAGTTTCGACTTACGCAGCCGCGCCAGCATATCCTTGACTGTGTGCTCGTTCTTCACAGCTACTACGGGCCTATGCGCAACCCAGTAGTTCTCGTCTTGCGCCTTGACCTGATTAGTCAGCACCTCGGCATTTCCCTCAAAGATTGTCAAGTCCTTAGGTTGCTTGAAGTTGTGACCGTCGTAGAACGTCTGCCGGCGACCGTATAATTCGGGAGTCTTAGGAGCTATCTGCAGCTCCACCATCACATCGTCACGGATCTTGAGGCGGCTGCCATCGGGGGCCTTGATGTAATCCTGCTCAAGATACACCTGCTTCACGTAGTTGAGATTGATGGTGCGAGGCACGTTCATCTTGATGTTGGAGATGAACATGGTGGTATCGTTGGCAGGCACATATAGGCGGCCTGTGAAGCCAAAGGTCTCGGTGGTGAACGGCGTGAACGACAATTCGTAGCATTGCACGCCATCGACCATCACAGTGTCGAGATAATACTTGTAGAAATCGGTGCCGATGCTCGAGAGCGGACTCACAAAGCGGTTCTGCATGAAAGTGATGTCGTTGCTGAAGATGTCTATCTCACGGAAGATATCGTCAATAAACTTCTTGATGCTCTCGGTGTCGTGCTGGTCATCGATGCCGGCATGGTTGGTTGCCATCACCACCTCGCGGTGAGTTGACGGCGACTTGCGGTAGTGCTCCTGCGACACCTTTTCCTGAATGGAGAGCGGCAATATCATCTTACCCGTGACATCGCAAGTGTCGATGTACTCTTTCAGGAATTTGAAGTTTTGGGCAATCAGGTTTTTAGTGCTCTCGGAGTTGAAGTTGTTGAGGCCAAACGACACCTTCTCATACTTGTCGTAGTTGTAATAGTCGTGGTCGCGAGGGTTGTACAAATTGCGCCTTGCACGCAGCTTCTCGACAAACGCTACCGCAGGGTTACCCTTCTTGACATACTTGGCGGTCTTCTTGACTATTACCTCGTTGAGCATAACGGAGGTTGGAACCAGCTTGATTTCCAACTCGGTGTATTCACCCAGAGGCACCTTTATTTCTTTTGTCTGATAGCCAACGACATTGACTCGCAGTTTGTCAAACTTCACGCCAGTGACGATGGTAAAGCCGCCTTGCTCGTTGGTCAAAGCGCCAGTTTGAGAGCCTATAAGGAAAATCTGGGCGTAAGGCATTCCCTCGCCGGTAATCGAGTCGGTGACCACGCCCTTGATGCGCGTGTAGCCGTCACCTGGCTGCTGCCCATGAGCCGCCAGGGCGATGACCATCATCACCAAAATCAAAAGATATCCCTTTATTACTTTCACTTAAACCTTAAAACTCGGCGCAGCCCACTTAAAACTTAACACTTACGACTTAAAAGAACTACGTTCTCCACATGGTGAGTGTGGGGGAACATATCCACTGGCTGAACGGCATCAACACGGTATTTCACGTCTAGCATCGCAAGGTCACGCGCCTGAGTGGCAGGATTGCAGCTCACATACACAATGCGCTGAGGCTCAGCATCGAGAATCACACGCACCACATCCTCGTGCATGCCAGCGCGTGGTGGGTCAACTATCATCACGTCGGGGATGCCGTGCTTGGCCACAAACTCGCCAGTGAGCACGTCTTTCATGTCACCGGCATAGAACTTGGTGTTTGTGATGCCGTTTACCTCAGAATTGAGTTTGGCGTCCTCAATCGCTTCGGGAACGTATTCGATACCAATCACCTCGCGAGCCTGACGAGACACGAAATTGGCGATTGTGCCGGTACCTGTATAGAGGTCATAGACCAGTTCATTGCCAGTAAGTTGGGCAAAATTGCGCGCAACTTTATATAATTCGTAGGCCTGCTCGCTGTTCGTCTGGTAGAATGACTTTGGTCCCACACGGAACTTCAATCCTTCCATCTCCTCCTCGATGTAGTCACGGCCGCTGTAAAGGATAAACTCCTGATCGTTGAGCGAGTCATTGACCTTGAGGTTTATAACATACATGAGCGAAGTAATCTGCGGGAAACGATCTTTCAGCGCACCCATCACGTCGTCGATAGCGTCATTGTTGTCCTCGCTGAAGACCACCACTAGCATCAGTTCGCCCGTGCTCGCAGTGCGCACCATCATCATGCGCATAAAGCCCACATTGTTGCGGATATCGTAGAACGTGTAGCCACGCCCTTGGGTGTAGTCGCGCAGGAATAGACGAATCTGGTTGCTGATGTCGTCCTGAAGCCAGCATTTCTCGATGTTGAGTACCTTGTCGAAACCGCCAGGTATGTGGAAGCCCACAGCGTTGCGGTTGGGGAACTCCTCGCCGCTCTGCATCTGCTCGGTGGTGAGCCAGCATTTGTTGGAGAACGTGAACTCGAGTTTGTTGCGGTAGAAAGTCGTCTTTTTCGAACCAAGAATTGGCGGAATCTCGGGCAGCGGCACCTTGGCGATGCGCTCCAGGGCATCTATCACCTGCTGCTGCTTGCAACGGAGCTGGTACTCGTAAGGTAAATGCTGCCACTTGCAGCCACCGCACACCCCAAAGTGCTGACACATAGGCTCAACACGCAATTCACTGGGCTTAATGAGCTTATCAATCACCCCCTCGCAAAAGCTATGCTTTTTACGGGTAATTTTCACGTTAGCAATGTCGCCCGGCGCACCGTAAGGCACAAACACCACCAAGTCGTTCCAGCGACCCAGACTCTTACCCTCGGCAGCCACCGCCGTTATCTCAAAATCCTCAAGCAGAGGCAAATTTTTCTTCTTTCCCACAGTATATAAAATGTGATTAATGAATTATTGTGCAAAAATAACGAGAATTTTCCGAATACCACCCTTTTGCCCAAATTATTTATCGCTACAATTGATGATTACAGGAAACTCTCGTGCGAAAAAGCAAAAACCAGATGAGCTATCGCCCATCCGGTTTAATTGTTTTGCGGAAAGACAGGGATTCGAACCCTGGAACCCCGAAAGGGGTTAACGGTTTTCGAGACCGCCCCGTTCGACCACTCCGGCATCTTTCCAACGGTCAATTTGCTTTTTTGATAAAATGCTCACGCTCGCAAGGCTTTGAGCTAGCTTAAGCTTTGACTCGCTTAATCGCATTTTTGCGGGTGCAAAGTTAGTGCTTTTTTCTT
>JAFZUL010000118.1 GCA_017618355.1 Muribaculaceae bacterium | reverse complement strand
TATAGTTTTGAGTTTTCAGTTTTGAGTTTTCAGTTTTGAGTTTTCAGTTTTGAGATGTAAGATTCTCTAGAAATCTAGAAGTTCTAGAAATTCTAGATTGTCTAGCCGACTTAACACATAATGCTTATGACTTATCATTAATGTGTACTTTGACTTTTGCGATGCGGTATTTCTTCACTTTGAGCACAGTGAAGTCGCATGGCCCGCAGGTGAGTTTCTCTTTCTCTTGCAGGAAGTCGCCCTTGATGTTGAGCAGCAGGCCGGCGATGCTCTCGGCTTCGTCGGTATATTTCGCGAAATAGCGCTCGTCGAGTTCGGTCACGTCGAGGAAGTCGGTAATCGAAGTCTTGGCGTCAAAGATGTAGGTGTCGTCATTCTCTTTGGTATAGAATTTCTCCTCGGTGTCGTACTCGTCGTCGATGTCGCCCACAATCTCCTCTAGCACGTCTTCCATAGTGGCGAGACCCTGTGTGCATCCAAACTCATCGACCACTACGGCCAGATGAATCTTCTTCTTGCGGAAGTCCTCTAGCAGATCGTCAATCATGCGCGACTCTGGCACGAAATATACAGGCCGCAGCAGCTTCTGCCATTGGAAGTCGCTGCCCTGCTTGTCGATATAGGGCAGTATGTCCTTGGCATAAAGCACTCCTTTGATGTTGTCAGGGTTGTCCTCATAGACAGGCATACGTGAGTATCCGTTCTCAATGATGCTCTTGATTACCTCGTCGAAACTTTCCTCTATGTCGATGTCCACGATGTCGATGCGTGGAGTCATAATCTCGCTTACCGTCTTGTCGCCAAACTTAAGGATGCCCTCAAGCCAGTCTTTCTCGTCTTCGCTCTTTACGTCGCTCATCTGCAGGGCGTTAGTGAGGTCTTCGGTGGAAATTTCGTCGGCTCGTTTGCCCACCGCCTTGCGCACGAAGCCCATACTCTTGACCATCACACGAGATATTGGGCTGAAAATCGCCGACATCACCTGGAGAGGAGCCGCTACAAAGGTTGCAAACTTCACGTTGTTGTTGGTGGCATAGAGCTTGGGTATCACCTCGCCAAAAAGGAGAATCAGGAAAGTCAATATTACCGTCTGGACTAGGAAGTTAGCGATGCCGCTTTCAAAGGTGAACATCTTGTTCATGGCGAAGTTAAGCACTATCACAATCATGATATTCACCAGGTTGTTGCCTATCAAGATTGTGGCAAGCAACTTCTCGGGTTGATCCAGCAGACGTTCCACACGGACACGCTTGTTGTCGTCCTCAATACTCTCGATGTCCTTTTTCGATAACGAGAAATAAGCAATCTCGGAGCCCGAATTGAACGCCGAGAACACGAGTCCTAATAATGCGGTTAATATTGCCAACCAAACATCAAGCGTTGGGGCATGAAATTGTAAATACGAGGATATAGATAAAGACTGCAACAGTGGTGCAGATAAATTCAACAAACAAGATAAAGGGTCAGGATCCAAAATCAATAGTTTTAGTTAAACAATATGTCTCGAAGACACAATGGCCTAATAATCAGTGTTGTTACAAGCGTCTTCGAGCAAGCGTTCGCCACAATGGCGATATTCTATTGCAAAGGTAGTGATATTTTTTTGCTAAACAAAAAAAATATAAGAAAAACCGCAGCAACTTTCTGCAATGCAAAATTTATTACTATCTTTGTGCAATTAAATAAAAATGTTTTGACCATGAATACTTATCTAAATATGCTCGCTAGGGTAGTGGTGGCTATTGTTATGTTGCTGCCTGCCACTGTGCTGGCGCAGGAGGAGAACTCGCAGTCACAGAACGAGAAACTCAACAACTTCACTGTTGATGCCGAGCTGCTAACACGTAGCGAGCTGCGCCTGGGCGGCTTGCCCGACAACGAGGAGGACAACGACAACAAGGCTTATTTCATCCTTGAGCGCACAAGGCTTGGTCTTGACTATGAGCGCACCTTCCTCAAGGCACACATCACAGCGCAGCACACGGCAGTGTGGGGGCAGGCAGGCGGAGGGTCGATCAACCTTTATGAGGCATGGGTGCAGCTCACGGCACGCAACGGTCTCTTCGCGAAGATAGGCCGCCAGGTTCTTAACTACGACGATGAGCGCATTATAGGTTCTAATGATTGGGCGGCTGCAGCGCAGTCGCACGACTTGGTAAAACTGGGTTATGAGAACGACCGGCACAAGATTCACCTTATGCTCGCCTATAACCAGAATGTTGAGAGTGTGAACGGTGGCACTGAATACCGCAACGGCGACAAGCCTTATAAACTGATGCAGAACCTGTGGTATCACTACGACCACCCTCGTGTGCCTTTCGGAGCTTCATTACTATTTATGAATCAGGGTTTGCAAAGCCAGAATGAGAGCGACTTAAGTAAGACCTACTATCAACAGTTGGTAGGAACATATTTGAGCTATCGTCCCCAGCGGTGGAGCCTTGAGGGCTCATTCTACTATCAAATGGGCAAGAACGAGAACGGCATCGATATTTCGGCATGGATGGCTAGTGCCAAAGGCACCTACTCTCCATCGGCACAATGGACTCTCAATGCTGGATATGACATCCTGAGTGGTGATCCTTATTTCGCCGTGCCACCTGGTGGCGGTTTGGGACTTGTTCAGCATAAGACTATCAAGGGTTTCAGCCCCGTATATGGCTCACACCACAAGTTCTATGGCGCTATGGACTTCTTCTATATGACCACCTATTATAATGGTTTCACCCCAGGATTGCAGAACTATTATGCTGGTGCTACTTTCAAACCAATCAATAAGTTGGTTTTTGATGCCGCCTATCACTATTTCGCTATAGCATCCAATATAGATAACCTCGACAAACCCTTGGGGCATGAGTTAGAAATCTCGGCAAGCTACACGCCAATCAAGGAGGTCACCGTCTCGGCAGGTTATTCCTATATGCACGGCACCGAGACTATGGAGCGCCTCAAACGTGTTGACAACGAGCGCAATCTGCACTGGGCATGGCTTAACGTGTTAATCCGTCCAAGATTCCTGCAAGTAAAGTGGTAGCACTTTCATAATGCACGATTCATAATGCATAATTTTCTATCACCACTGTCCTCAATAAACGATAAACGATAAACGATAAACGAATGAGAAAGCTGCTGGATAAAATAAAGAAACTCTTCAATAGGCGCACATGGATTACCTTGATAATTGTGTCTGCCGCATTGCTGCTCGAGCTTATCTCGGCGGCACAGTACTATTATACAAAGCAGCTTCTTGAAAACGAGCTTGAAAAGAAGGCTTCTATAGAGATGACGATGAAAGCCATCCTAGTTAAGAGTATGCTCAACACCACCGAACAGGTGCTCAACAGCCATGTTACCGAAATCTCCAAATTGATAAATGACCCCGACGATATTGATGATGCCCTTTGCACCATAGTCCAAGCCAACAACTATTTCATTGGTGTGGGGCTGGCTTTTGAACCTGGATATTACGAGGGTAATGACGAGCTCTTTGAGCCATGGGCATTTAACTCCAAAAATGGAACTGAATTTAGAAGAAATATAGCCAAGCGAGGAAGTCACGACTACACTACTTTCAAGTTCTACTCCGAGCCTATGCGCACTGGTAAGCCATACTGGTGTGATCCATATATCGACAGCGTTGAGACTTATTCGTTAATAACCACTTATTCAATTCCCATCATCAATAAAGAGGGCCGCAGGGTGGGAATCGCCGGCATCGACCTGTCGCTAGAATGGCTCAGTGACTCACTCAACAACAGGCACATGTATCCTTCCTCATTCTGTATGCTGCTTACCGATGACGGCAAACTCATCTCTCAGCCTTCTAAAAACCATTCTCGATATAAAGATTTTGACGATGCCATCCGTTTAATCAACGATTCTACCGCCGATGTTCGCACAGTTGCCAAGAGCAAAATCAAGGTTATAGAATTCGAGAGTGAAGATGGCCAGGACGCCTGCGTCTTCTTCCACCACATGAAAGGCAATCCACGCTGGATGGTGGCTGTGGTGTGTTACGACAAAGAAGTGTATGGAGATCTCTACAAGATACGACTGAGGACAGGACTGCTAATGTTGCTGGGTTTCCTGCTGTTGGGATATATCATCTACCGTTTTCTCAAGAACAACAAGCGAATGGCGCAAAACGAGATTGAGCGTGAGCGCCTGAGCAGCGAGCTTCAAGTGGCAAAGCGCATCCAGAGTGAGATGCTACCGCATGACGACATCAGCCATAGCAACATCGACATTGCCGCCACTCTGCTCCCTGCACGCGAGGTGGGAGGCGACATCTACGACTATTTCATGCGCGACGAAAAGTTGTTCTTCTGCATAGGCGACGCCAGCGGCAAGGGAGTTCCATCGGCGCTTATCATGTCGGTGACCCACTCCATGTTCCGCTCCTTCGGCTCGCGTGAGAGCAACCCGGCACGCATCATGCAGAGCATCAACCAGGCGGTGTGCCATGGCAACGATTCGAGCATGTTTGTCACATTCTTCATCGGTGTGCTTGACCTGCCCACAGGGCGACTGCACTACTGCAATGCGGGCCATGACACACCACTCATCATATCAGGTGAACCACAAAAACTCGATGTGAAGGCCAACATAGTTTTAGGCATTGTAAGCGATTGGTTCTTCGAAGGTCAAGAAGCGTTGCTGAAACCTGGCGACACGCTGCTGCTCTATACCGACGGCCTCACCGAGGCGATGGATGCCAATCACAACCAATTTGGGCTCCAACGAGTGATGGAAACAATCGCCAGTCATCCTGACGAGGCTCCACAGCAGCTACTTGATGCTCTTATCAGCGCGACAAGCCATTTTGTGGGCAATGCCGAACAGAGCGACGACCTCACTTTGTTTGCCGTGCGTTATACTCCAGCTGTTAAGGAGACAATTTTGAACCAAGAACTAACAATAGAAAATGACTTGTCGCATATCGCTCTAGTGAACGATTTTGTCACAGGCTTCTGCGACCGTCTCATCCTTGACAAGAGTCTTGCCACCAATATGCGACTCGCCATCGAGGAAGCGGTGGTGAATATAATAAATTATGCCTATCCAAAAGACGAGAAAGGCGACATCGACATTGTGGCATCAGCGACAAGCGACACCATTGAGTGGGTAATCACCGACAACGGCGTGGCGTTCGCCCCCACCGACGCCCCCGATGTCGACACCTCGCTTAGCGCCGAAGACCGCCAGATAGGTGGCCTCGGCATCTTCCTCGTGCGCCAGCTAATGGACACCATCAACTACGAGCGCATCGACGGCAAGAACGTGCTTACGCTGACGAAGAAGTATTGACACTTACTTTCGTTAATTATATACGGTGATTACTATTCGGCCTGATTCGGTCATTAGTCCGCGGCGTTCAAGGTCAGCGCAGCGAACCACCAGTTTTTGATAACAAAAAAGTTCAGATATTTCTTTTGAATAGGTAATATGTTTTGAAACATTGTGTTCTTTCGTTGACTAAATATTCTTTTTATGGGCGTAGATATGAGTATGGTCGTTAGAAACGACTTCAGGCAGCGACACGATATAACCGCAACTGTAAAGAAACTTTCGGAAACAGCTGAAATGCTATGTCATGCTCTTAAAACAAATGATTTGTTGCTTGATTTTCACTACGACGACAATTATTTTAGAATCTATGATGATCGAGACGATGATGAGTTTTTATCTGAGTTTTTCGACATTCAATTGTTTAATGGATTTTGGTTGATAGATACAGCATGGAGATATCACCAATATTTTAATTATTGTGACGAGAGATTTTGGCTTCGTGAGATGTTATACAAATATGTTATTCTACTTGGACAAAACGAAGCCTATCCTTGTTCTGAATATTCAGTTTGGAACAACAAAAATTGGGAAGACGAAAAAATGACTTTTGAAAAATGGCAACAAAGCTGTATTAAAGATTTAGGTCATGATATACAAACTTTAGATATTGAAGATGTCAAACTCTATAAAGACACTTTCTATGATAAGGATAGTGTATATCTTGACACCTTTTCAGATTTGCCAAAACCAATTCTTTGATGTTTTTTACGCATTGAGGCGGTTATCATACATTTGTGGTACGATAACTGCTTTTATTATGGATTAAAGATAAAACGACTATTGACATCAAACTTCCCGCGGGCGGAAAGAGTTGG
>JAFZUL010000117.1 GCA_017618355.1 Muribaculaceae bacterium | reverse complement strand
TGTGCTCACGCCATCACGCGACAGCGGGCCATCTATCCCCAGTGAGGGCGTGTGGCACAACACCGCCATTGGTTCAAGTTTCGACACCTTTGGCACCCCCCGCTACCTAACCACGTTGCGCATCAAGCAGATGCATGATGCTCTCGCAGGAACGCCTTACGAGCACATCATCGTGATGGTCAATACCGACCGCTATGGTGGTGGAGGCATCTACAACACCCTCAACCTGCTGATGACCAAGAACAAACGCTTTATCGAAGTGCTAGTGCATGAGTTTGGGCACTCGTTTGTCGCGCTTGCCGACGAGTATGCCTACGAAGGCGAAGAACCTAACGACTTCCCACTCGATGTCGAGCCTTGGCCAAAGAATATCACCACACTCGTGGATTTCGGCTCAAAATGGCAAGACCTAATGCCCATCGAGAGGACAATAGTGAGCAAGACCGATAACGACAACCTCGACACCGAGACGATAGGCCTCTACGAAGGCGCTGGATGCGTGTTGAAAGGCGTTTACCGCCCTACTCCAAACTGCATGATGAAGACCCTCAAAGTTCCTCAGTTCTGCCCCGTATGCACCCGAGCAATACAACAACTCATTGATTTTTACACGCGATGAAAAGACTATTTCTCACTTGTTTGGCACTATTGGCAATGCTCAGCAGCCACGCCATAGATTTCGACTGCAGCAACAACGGCACATTGGCTGCTGGAATAAAGCTGGGATCGTCGCTTTACCCCTCATTTGACGCAGAAATCGACCTTGAATATCGACCTTTCCGATACATTGGCGCCAATGCGGGCCTGTTGCTCATTATGCCCATCAACCGAAGCGACGATGTCGTAAAGGAGCTGCCTGTCCTTGACAATGTGGAAAGGGAACTCATCAATTACAAACAAACCTCCTACGGAACAGCAGCAAAGGCAGGTCTGCAGTTCACCACGCCCGCAGTGATGCTCTCTAAAGGCGAAATGGGACTCTCGCTAAGGCTCTCTCCAGGCATCTTGATGCCTTTCCCCACCAACAAAAGAGTGAGAATTATCGCCACTGAAACGATAACAGAAATTTACGAGGACGTAGAATATTCATATAGTGAAAAACATGATGAATATTACGACAACTCTGGAGCAAAATTCTGCTATTGGTACGGACGAGCCGAACTGGTGTTGGAGTATGAGGAGAACTGGGAGTTTAACATAGGCTACACCTACAGCAACTTCGACCTCTATGGTGGCAGCCGCAGCATCGAAATCAACGGCACCCCAATCGTTGTCGCCAACAAAAAACCTATGCAAAACTTCATGCTAGGCTTCACCTATAAGTTCTGAAAATTAAATCGAAAAATCGAGAAATGATCATCAAAAGTATAATGAGAGAATTTACCGAAATACAGCAGCGTGAGCTGGAAAAGATGATGAGTGGCGAGCCTTACGACGCAAGCGACAACACCGAGCTGCTCGACATCCTGCAAGAGACACAGGAAATGTGCCGCGACTACAACAACATCCGACCCTCGCATCACGATGAGAAGACGGCGCTCATCAAGCGCATTCTCGGCAAGACGGGAGAGCGAATCAAAGTGATTCAGCCGTTCTTCTGTGACTACGGCTTCAATATCGAGGTGGGAGAAGACTTCTTTGCAAATACCAATATGGTGATTCTCGATGAGGCGATGGTGACCTTTGGCGACCATGTGTTCATTGGCCCAAATTGCTCGTTTTACACACCCTGCCACCCCATCGATGCCGAGAGCCGCAATGCCGGCAAACAATGGTCACTGCCCATTAAGGTGGGCAATAATGTGTGGCTGGGCGGCAATGTCACGGTGTGCCCGGGAGTGACCATCGGCGACGGCGCGGTAATAGGTGCCGGCAGCGTTGTCACACACGATATTCCATCCAACGTCCTTGCAGCTGGCAATCCCTGTCAAGTCATCAAAACGCTTTAAAACCACTGAATCATGCTTTACATGCTCATAGCGCTTGTGATGGGATTCTGCACTCCGCTGCAGACGGCCGCCAATTCTCGCATGCGCCAACTCGTAAGCTCGGCGCCACTGTCAACGCTCATCTCTTTTGCGGTATCAACCATAGTGCTAGTTATTGTCGCTCTATTTGCGTCTATTCCCTTGATTCCCTCACAACAGTCGTTCCATGACGCACCTTGGTGGAGCTGGTTCATTGGCGTAATTCCGCTCATCACCATTACCATCGCAATTCATCTCTTCAAGGAAATAGGCCAACTCCAAGCAATGGTCATTCCCATGTTCAGCCAGCTGATTTTCAGCCTGTGCATCGACCACTTCGGGTGGTTCGGATCAAGAGTGATGCCCATGAACTGGCAACGCGCCATTGGTGCCGCGTTACTGATAGTGGGCGTGACGATGGTAGTAATTATCCCTCGACTTAAGAGCAAAAATGCCACGACCGACAACGGCGGTCTCCGTCAAGTGATGTGGCAACTGGCAGCGGTGCTTTCAGGCTGCCTCTCGGCAGTCGTTGGAGCGATTCTTGCCTCTTTGGGACAAGTGATTGGCTCGGCAATCCAAGCCACCACAGTGCTATTTGCCATCGCTACAGGGGTGATGATAGTCTTCTGCTGCCTCAACGGCAGCGTGATTAAGGTGAGAAAGGCATTCACCACCGATGCCCCGTGGTGGATTTGGATGGGAGGCATCCTCGGCGCTATAATCGTCTATGGCAACGCTTGGCTTATACCATTGATTGGCGTGAGCGTCTTTATGATGGCACTGCTCATTGGCCAACTCCTGCTCAGCCTCCTTATGGAAAAACACGGCTGGCTCGGAGCCCCCAAAAAACACATCTCTTGGACCCAATTCGCCGGCATCCTAATCATGCTCGCCGGAGTTTTCCTGATAAAATTCTAAGAACCAACAACCGTTTTGAAATGCCCCCCAAGAGTTTTGTATCTAACTTTGGGGGGGTAGTTTCTTTGTATTGAATCCAAGTGTCAGTATGAATAGCATAAAGCAAGGCTTTATTGCTCTCCTAAAAGTATGTTGTATATGGCTGTGATATCTGCTGCTGTTACTGCTCCATCGCCATCCACATCGTATGAATCAGTTACGTCATTATTAGTGCCAAGTAAGTAGTTGTAGAGTATTGTGATATCCGTCGAAGTAACATTACCATCGTCATTTACATCAGCTTCGGTTTGTTCTATAATGTTTGAAAATAGTCTCCATGGATAGCTTGCTTGATATAATTGTAGTGTGCCTTTGGGAACTTTTAAAACGCAGGTGTTATAGGGAACAAGAGAAAAACAGCGTTCAAGACATCTCACCTTTCCAGGTTGTTTGATTTTTGATATAATTGATGATAAACTTATGCAGCCATAAAAAGCATCATAATCAATAACTGTAACCGAATTTGGGATGTTAACTGAGGTCAAATCAAGGCATTCTTTGAAAACGCCATCATGTAAGCTTGTCACTAAATTGGGAATAATTACCGAGGTCAAGCCACTTTTGCTAAAAGCTTTTTCGCCAATTGTAACAACAGAGTTTGGCATTAATATTGAAGTTAGTCCTGCACATTCATAGAAAGCGAGGCCAGCAACCCCTGTGCAATCATCTCTAAGAATAATTGACGTTTCATCGGGCATTGTTCCCTTGTATTTATATGCCACCATGCCTGCATATACCAACCCATCAGGCTGATTGTTATACCATATAGTATTAATGAAAGCATCTCCACCTATATAGTTAACTGAGTTAGGAATGTTCACCATAGCCAATTGAGTGCAATTAGCGAATGCCTGTGCGCCAATTGAAATAACCGAGTTTGGAATGATAACCGAGCTTAACCCATTGCAATATGAAAATGCGGTTTCTCCAATCGTTGTGACCGAATTGCCAATTGTCAAAGAGGTGAGGCCCATGCATGCACAAAAAGCACTTTTCCCAATTTCAGTAACAGAGTTGGGAATGACAACCGACTCCAACCCCATGCAATTAACAAAGGCATACATGCCGATTGATTCAATTGAATTTGGTATAACAGTGCTGTTTGAGCCTAGAACAAGAGCGTTAGTAGCAGTTTCTACAATAGCATTACAGTTATCTCTTGAATCATAAACTGTATTTTTCTCATCAACGGTTATTGATGATAAACCACCGCAAGCTTCGAAGGCCAAAGCACCTATTAATTCAACCGAGCCTGGTATGTGCAATAAAGACAAGTTATGACAACCAGAGAATGCTCTGTTGCCAATTTCTGTAACTGAGTTAGGAATATCAACCGATGTCAAACCAGTACATTCTAAAAAAGCCATATAGCAAATCTCAGTAACCGAATTTGGAATGACTACAGATGTTAAGCCACTGCATCTAAAGAATGCCAAATCCCCAATCGAGGTGACTTGGTAAAGAGTTCCATCATGCTCAACTTTTGACGGAATCACTAAATTACCACTTAAATTTGAATAGCCGCTTTGAGTGACTCTTTGACGCGTGACCTGAACACTGATGCCGTCTTCATTGATATTATAGGCAAGACCGTTTTCCATGAAATCGTAGGCTTCAACGGAAAACACAGTAACCATCATCAGCACTAACATTAGCAGTGCTCTGAAAAAATGAATTTTAATTTTAGTTTTCATAAAGTTTGGATTTTTGTTGGGACAATTATTTTGAACGTCACTAAACTAGTTTTATGCCTATATTTTTTCGCAAAAGATTCTTATATCATTAAAAGAAAAAGCGTGGAAAAATGTCTTGTTTATTGTTGTAGAGGCATCGCCAAACGCCCAAATCCAAATAAACAGTCATCCTCCACGCAATGCCATATACTGTTCCCGCCAATGGGGATTATGTATTGGCACACGGAAGGCGTTTTTTAACTGTTTATCCTTGGATTTAAAATCTTGGCGAATTTCTACAACAGGATAAAGCAAAAACGCATTCAACCATGTTTTCAAGCAAGAGCTCGCCTCTGCGAGATTACTTGAAGTGTCGTAAAATTATTCATTAATTTAAACAAAAATAATAAATAATTATAACTATAAAACGATTCATTGTTTTCAATTATTGTTTCAGATTTTAATTTTTCTTCGCAAATTTTGATGCGATTATATATAGTAACAGAATATATCATAAAACAGCAAAGGAGTGACAATCACATCACCCCCTTTGCAACATAAATTATTATCAGAAGGTTAATTCTTATATCATTGCGAAGACATCACTCAAAGATGCTGTGATGCCGCTCAAACTTGTGTAGATGCAGCTGATGAGACCAATGAGAATGATGCCTAGGGTGCAGATCCACAGCCCGGCTTTCTCGGTCCAGTGTGATTTGAGAGTTGGTATCGCACACTCGTCCTGACGGATAAACATTGCCTTCACCACCAGCAGATAGTAGTAGAGCGAGATGATGGTGTTAATCAACGCAATCAAGACGAGAACATAGATTGCCACGCTGCCCGTCTGCGCTGCGCCCACAAAGATGAAGAACTTGCTGAAGAATCCCGCAAATGGTGGAATACCGCCGAGCGAGAACATAGCAAGCATCATCACAAAGGCGAGCCACGGATTAGTCTTAAACAGGCCGTTGTAGTCGTCGGTTGTCACCTTGCCAGTATAGCGCTCTATCACAGCAATCACGCCAAAAGCGGCGAGGTTGCTGAAGATGTAAACCAAAATGTAATACATCATCGACGCCATACCCACGGCATTGGCGGCAATCACGCCGAGCATGATATAGCCTGCCTGCGAGATTGACGAGAACGCCAAGAAGCGCTTGAGGTTGCGCTGGCGGATGGCGAAGAGGTTACCCACTGTGATGGTAATGATAATCACAGCATAGAGCATCCACTGCCAAACGTCGGCGTAAGCCGAGCCAAATACCTGAACCAAGATGATGAAGAAGGCGAAAGCAGCCGATCCCTTACTGATTACCGACAGATAACTGGTAACCATTGTTGGCGCGCCTTGATAAACATCGGCAGTCCACAAGTGGAACGGCACAAGTGAGAGTTTGAATCCCACACCTGCAATGAAAAATGCCAGAGCAAGTACAAGAAGCAATGATGGCTCGCCCATAAGATAGGTAGCCAACTGATTGAAATAGAGGTTTCCACCCGAGAGGGCATACACAAACGAGAGACCCATCAGCATGATTGCCGACGAGAATACCGCTGTGAGCACATATTTTGCTGCGGCCTCATGGCTCTCGTAATGCTTCTTCTCGAAAGCCACGAGAGTTGCCAATGGCAGCGATGCTGTCTCAAGACCGATGACAAACAACAGGAAGTGGCGTGCCGATATCATCAGATACATGCCAAAGAGCGTGAGCAGAATTAGCTCATAGAACTCGCCACGACGAATGCTAACGAAATCGCTGTTGGCCCATTTCACAGCCTGCAAGAGCACGATGAATGTGCCTATGTTGAGGATGTTCTTAATCGCCCAGGTGGCTTTGTCGGCCTGGAACATATCGCCAAATATCAAGCCTTCATTTACGGGCAGGAATCCTAATATCATATAGATGCCAAACGCAATGGTCGCAAACAGAGGCAGACCTTTCTGCGTTGATTTAGGCATGAAAGTGTCATATAAGAATACGAGCAGGAACACTGCAAGCAGCCCTAACTCTTGAGGCATCATTAAAAACTGAGAATAATCCAAATTCATAATTATATCTTATCTTTTTTAATTCTACACTATAATTACATAACACTTGTCAAAGCCTTCACCACAGGATCGAAGCTGTCGCGGATGATGTTGATGAAGAAATTGGGGAAACAGCCGATAATGGCCACGCAAATGATGAGAGTGGCGGTCGATATGCGCTCAGTGGGCTCGGCATCGGTGAGCATCTCATGGTGCTTGTCTTGCACTGCGCCATAGAGCAGCTTGCCCACAACTCGCAGGATATAAACCGCTGTGATGACAATCGAAGTGGTGGCTGCGATGGTGAGCACGCGGTGGAACATATCCTGATGCTCAAACGAGCCGACAAATATCGTCATCTCGGCAACGAAACCGCTCAATCCCGGCAGACCTAACGAGGCGAAACCGGCAATCACATAACCAACGCCCAGATAAGGCATGATGTGCATCAGGCCGCCCATCTCGCGGATGTCGCGGGTGTGGGTTCGACCGTAAATCATACCAATCAATGCGAAGAACAAGGCTGTCATCAAACCGTGTGAGAGCATCTGAAGCACAGCACCAGTCATAGCAGTGCTGTTGAACATCAAGATTGCGAAGAGCACCATACCGCAGTGGCTAACCGACGAGTAAGCGTTGATGTACTTGAGGTCGGTCTGCACACATGCGCTGAAGGCGCCATACACGATGCTGATACCAGTCAAGGTCAAAAATATCCATCCCATCTGCTGAGCAGCGAAAGGCATGAGATAGATGGCGATGCGGAAGCAGCCATAACCTCCAAGCTTCATCAGCACACCGGCATGGAGCATTGACACAGCTGTGGGAGCGCTGGCATGACCATCGGGCGACCATGTGTGGAACGGGAACATGGCACCCAACACACCGAATCCCACAAACGTGAGCGGGAAGAGGTAGTATTGCCAATCGTGAGGAATAGCATCTTTCTGAGCTATCTCAAGCAGGTTCATAGTGAGTGGCTGACCCTCGGGAGAAGAGTGGAAATAGATGCCAATGATGCCCAACATAAGGAACGCCGAGCCACCCATCAGCATGAGGGTGAGCTTCATGGCACTATAGGTCTTGTTACCACTACCCCACACACCAATCAGCAGGTACATCGGGATAAGTGCCACCTCATAGAACATGAACATGGTGAACAGGTCCACGCTAATGAAGAAGCCAAACACACCTGTCGAGAGAAGGAAGAACCACAGGAAGAACTGCTTGGGCAGGGGATCCATCTTCCACGAGGCGAAGACACCTGCAAAGACGATGAACGCCGAGAGCAGTATCATAACCACCGAGACGCCATCCACGCCCAATGCAAGTTTTATGTTTAGTGGCGCATACCAAGTCACATCAGAGCGCAATATCATGGGATCGGTATTACCCAATCCGCGAGCCTTGAGGAAGATATACACCAGATATATAGCCAGACACACTAATGCTGTGGCACCAGTCACGGCAACGGCCCTAATCGCATCTATGCCCTTGTTCTTGGTCAGCGCAAGGCCGGCAAGAGTGAGCACGGGGATTATCACGAAATAAATAAGTATATTAGAGAATATTTCCATAATCTTTACTGTTATTTAGAACCGTTGATTAAATGCAAAGAATCACTACACCGGTGATGGCTGCAAGCAGCATCGCACCAATGATATAATAGGACACATAACCCTGCACACTGCCCGACTGCATCTTGCGGATGCCGAAGGATGCGCTATTGGTGACATTACCCATCAGGTTGAAGAAACCGTCGATAATCATGCGGTCAAACCACGCAATGGGCTTACTGATACCCTGAAAGATAATCTTGTGGGTAATGAACTGGTAAAGCTCGTCCATGTAGAAGCGGCGGTAGCTTGCAGTCCACAACCCCTTGAACATTGTCGCCAACTTGTCTGGAAGTGGATTTTCCTTGCGATACATTACTGTTGCAAGACCAATACCCACCAAAGCAATACCCACGCTGGCACCAGCGATTGGCCAGTTCATGTGAGTCTCAAGCGCTTGACCATTCCATGTCACGAGGTCGCCAAATGGCACGAAACCTGCAACGCACGAGATGAGCGCAAGCACAATCAGTGGCACTGTCATTGTCCAAGGTTGGTCCTTAGGAGCATGCTCACCGTGAACCTCATGTTTCTTCCAGAAGAAGATGAGATAATAGATGCGGAACATGTAGAACGCTGTCATTCCAGCCACCATGCTCATCCATAGACCCCAGCCAAGACCCTTTTCATAGCATGCCACGAGAATCTCATCCTTGCTGAAGAAGCCTGCAAAGGGAGGAATACCCGCGATTGCCAAGCAGCCTATCAGGAAGGCGATGCTGGTGATTGGCATATATTTGTGCAAGCCATGCATCTTGCTGTTCTCGTTGCTGTGAACGGCATGGATAATAGCACCAGCACAAAGGAAGAGCAACGCCTTGAACATCGCGTGAGTGAACAAGTGGAACATCGAAGCCATGTAGCCAAGACCTGCTTCATGACCGCCTATCAGCTGACCATTAGCGCTGCTCACCGCAAGCGATGTCATCATGAAGGCAATCTGAGAGATTGTTGAGAACGCCAACGCGCGCTTGATATCGCTCTGTGTGCAGGCAATCGCCGCAGCATAGAAAGCTGTGAACGCTCCCACAACGCAGATAATGTCCATAGCGCCCTGCTCCAGCACATAAAGCGGGAACAAGCGAGCTACCAGGAACACACCTGCCACAACCATTGTGGCGGCATGGATAAGCGCCGAAACGGGAGTTGGGCCCTCCATCGCGTCGGGAAGCCAAATGTGCAATGGATACATAGCACTCTTACCGGCACCGCCAATGAAGATGAAGGTCAACGCCCAACCAGTCACCGAGCAACCCATGAAGGTGAGCCCCTGAGCACTGGTGAACGCGTTGCACACCTCTCCGCCATTCTTGCCCATAATATTGATAAAGTCGAATGTCTTAGTGTAGAACGACAGAATCAAGATACCAATGAGGAAGAACAAGTCGGCAAGACGAGTGACGATAAACGCCTTCTTCGACGCGTGGTTAGCAGGTTGCAGACCATAGTAGAATCCAATGAGCAGGTAGGATGAAACACCCACCATCTCAAAGAAGATGAACATCTGGAAGATGTTGGTCGAAACCACAAGACCGAGCATCGAGAAGGTGAACAACGCCAAGTCGGCATAGTAACGCTGGAAGCCTTTCTCGGGGTTGCCGTCGTGGTCGCTCATATAGCCCAAGCTATAGAGGTGAACCATAAACGACACCGTGCTGATAACAACCAGCATCATTGCCGAGATTGGGTCGAGAAGCACACCTAGCCTTACCACTAGTTTGTCGGCATAGAACGAGAGCCAAGTCCAATCGACAGGAACTAACTGTTGATATACACCATCAACCTTCTGAGGTCCTTCACCAAAGAAATAAACAAACGCTATGGTATATGCCAGAATTGTTGTCACAGCCATACCCAGCACACCTATCACACCGGTAATCTTGCGAGGCATCTTCACGCCCACAAGTCCCAGGAACAGGAACATAAACAGTGGTATGGCAAGAACTAATATTGTACTATCTAGTATTTGCATAACTGTTTAGAATTTCATTTTAGTAATTTGGTTAATATCAACTTTCTTCGCTACTCGATACACGTTGATAATGATAGCAATGGCCACGGCAGTCTCGGCGGCGGCAATCGCTATGGCAAACAGGCTGAAGAACATGCCTTCGTGACCAGCAGGGAACAAGTAACGGTTGAAGACCGCAAAATTGATGTCAACAGCATTGAGCATCAACTCAAGCGAAATCAACATCGCGATCATATTCTTGCGGGTAATAAACCCGTAAACTCCACATCCAAACATGATGAGGCTCGGAATGAGATACATTAATAATGATAGTTTCATTTTCTTCTCTCCTTTCTTTTAATTAACGTTTACGGGCAATAACTATCGCACCAATGATGCAAGCCAGCAACAGCACACTCAACGCCTCAAAAGGCAACAGATAGCCTTTGTTGCTGAGCAAGTCAGTGCCTAACTTGTCGATAGTGTAATTATCGGTGGTCGCCAACTCCACAGCTTCTTTAATCTTCATGAAACTGAAAAGTGCGACTCCACACACTAGAACTCCCAACCCACACGCAGTGAGCCCCATTGCTCGGCGATGCGACGTGAGCGCGTCGGAATCCTCACCAGGCTTGTGAGTGAGCATGATAGCAAACACAAACAAGACGACTATACCACCGGCATAAACGGCAATTTGTGTAGCACCCAAGAACTCATAATCCATCTGGAAGTATATGCCGGCAGTTGCCAAGAGCACAAACAGCAGATAGGTTGCTGAGCGCAAAATCTTCTTCGTCGTCACTGAGAGCACCGAGAAGACGATGATCGCCAGTGCGAACACGAAATACATGATTACATTTCCAATTGAATCCATATTATTCTTCTTTTTTATCTGCGTTAGGTGACTGAACATCGGCAGCAGTCTCCTTCGCTGGCTCTGCGGCCTCGGGCTTCTCAGCGGGCTTAGCCTCAGGCTTGACCTCAGGCTTTGGAGCTGCGGCAGGCTTTGCTGCTGGTTCAGGAGCGGGTTTCTCTTTCTCAGGCAGGTAATTGAGCTGCTTAAGAAGTGCCTCGCGGCGGAATACCGCCTGCTCAAAGTCGTTAGAGAACTTGATGGCATCGGTAGGACAACTGGTGACACAGAGTCCGCAGAAGGTGCAGCTTCCCAAGTCATACATATACTTGTCGAGCTTCATCTTCTTCTTGCCATTAGGCAGGTCAACCATGCGGGTGATAATCTGAATTGTGCCATTGGGGCAGTTGCGCTCGCACGTCTTGCATGCGATGCACTTGTGATAACCCTCCTCGTCATAGATGAACTGCAACGTGGCCCTAAATCTCTCGGGGATTTCAAGCTCTGCCCTATTCTCGGGATATTGCTCAGTGACCTTCTTGGTAAAGAGCTCTTTACCTGTCACCTCCATACCCTTGATAAGGCTATGAGCACCCGTAAATATTGAAGAGAAATACTCCTTGATGTTCATAATTATGTTTTGTCGGTGGTGTGCTTCTTTTGTGGCACACTAATAACTTATGCCTCAATTTATTTATCTTGAGTGTCACAAGCAAACAGGCATAAAAGATTCACTTGATGACACATTTATTTTTTTTACTATCTCTCCACTTGGCCGCCCAGGATGTCGAGCAACTCGGTAGTGATGCT
>JAFZUL010000116.1 GCA_017618355.1 Muribaculaceae bacterium | reverse complement strand
GAATAACTTACTGTGAATCAGCTGCTCCTCTAAGTTAGAGGAGCTGTCACGAAGTGACTGAGGAGTATGAAAATTACAAAATCCCTTGAGTCTATCATACTCCCCCTTTCCCCCTCTATCTTAGAGGGGGAGCTGCAACAAATTTATTGAACCCACATAAACCACTGAGTAAAAGACTCAAAACTAATGGGGACACCATGCAGAATAATTCTGTTGGTGTCCCCATTTAGTGATGTTCTAAATACTCCTAAACGCTAATCTTCTTTCTCTTTTTTCTGAGCGGCTTGCAAGCTCTTGTTGAACTTTTCCCTCATCTTAGCGTAGGAATTATAATCTATCTCTTTGCATTTCTTGAACTCCTTCTCATAAATGTCCTTGTGCTTCTCATTATCGTAGATTACCTCAGCCTTGTCCTTAACTTTAGTCTGGAACTCTTCAAAACTGATTTTCTTGTCGATAAAGTCTTGAGCCACTTGGCGAGCATCCTTATCGGTGATCTTGTAGAGCTTGAAATTTGGTGTGCTGTCCTTCGGGTCAAGGAGGTCGGTATAAATATATTCTCCTGCCTCATCTGAGTCGCCAGTTGGCAGCAATTCACCCACACCGTCGGTCTCGCTAACTGGGATAGCCCCTTGGTCGGCCTCATCACTCTCACAAGCCTCACTGCCTCCTTCAAAAACCTGCTTTGTTTTCAATATGTCATAAAACACTTTGTCATGTTTATTCTCGGAATAAACCTCAAAAGAGTTATAAAAAGCTGCCATATCCTCATCGGCAACTATCAGCGAAGGCTTTGGCTCAAACTCGAGTGTCTCACAGTCTATATAGACATACATAGGCTTCTCCTTACTGCAACTGTTAAGAGCAAGAATTAACATCATGGTGAGAAGTAGTAAAGAAGTCTTTTTCATAATTGCGTATATTTTATTATCAAAAAATCGGGTGCAAAGATATAAATTAATTTCAATAATCAAAAAACTGACAGTGAATTAAGCCCCTAAAAAGGCCATTTATTATATATAACGGTTATTTTTTATAAATATTTTGCAAGTTTTTACGACTTAACGTATTGACATAACGCTCAAAGATTATCCTCGAGACGACAGTTCCACGGTTGATGGCATCTACAGTAATTCGCTCGAGGGAGTCGGTAAGAAGGCTGTCGCGAGTAAGATATTGCTTCTCAACAGCGACATCGATTGTCGAGTCAGGAGCGACATGGCCAAGATACTCCTGATGCAGGCTTTTCTTATCGTTGATGAGTGCTTTGCGGGCTTTCAGATAAGTCATATACTCATGGTTAGCATCGCCTCCACTAACAACCAACCCATTTGGAGAAATGTCAATTTGTGTCAAGCCTCGCTCCAGGACAAAAATCATAGGAGTAGTGTCGTTGCTGAACTTGAGATAAGCGATGGTGGGGTCCTCAATATTTCCCTCAAACACAAACGCTTGACTCTCATTATCACGCCCCACGGTGGCGACATGATACACACTGTTGTAATCTTCCATCAGAAGCATCAGCGACACAGTGTCGGTGCCCAACTCTTGCGAGATTTTGCATTCTACCCTATATTGCGACTTGTCGAGGCTCTCGACACATCCAGCGAGCATAGCTACAGCAGTAGCTATCAATATCAATCGTGAAAGGAATTTCATTGTCAAGAGTTTAAATCATTTTTCTTTGATGTGAACATCGAGCTGCGGAAATGGGAAGTGAACGCCATTAGCCGGCAGTTGCTTATAGACCGCCTCGTTGATGTCGTAAAGCACACCCCAGTAGTCACCAAAGATGCACCATGCCCTGACGACCAAAACCACCGCGCTGTCGTCAAGGTTCTCAAGGGCAACATAGGGCGTGAAATTCACCTTGGGCAACTTGTCCTCTAACTCGTGACGCTTCTCCTCACGCCACCCATCTAACTTCTCGCGATTTTTCTTGTGCTTGTAAAACAAGCGTTTATACCACGGCATCTTCTCAATCTCACTATCAGATGGTAACTCGTCTTTGTCGTCATGGCTGCTGTTAGCGTCTTCGCTGCCTGGCTTAAGAATGCGGGAATCAGCTTCCAGAAGGTCTAAAATCACCTTGCGGGCAACATCTACATCCGAGCCATAGGGCACCGACACTCGCCACTCCACACGGCGAAACTTCTCGCGAGAATAGTTGTTAATAGTTCCTGTAGAGAGGCCACCATTGGGAATGATGATCGACTCGTTGTTATAAGTGGTTATGATGGTATGGAAAATCTGTATCTCCTTGACAAAGCCCTGATACTTGTCATACTCAATATAGTCTCCCACCTTATAGGGCTTCAGCAGCAAAATCAGCACTCCACCGGCAAAGTTCTGCAACGTTCCGCTGAACGCCATACCAATGGCGATACCCGCCGAAGCAAAGATAGCAATAAAGGAACTGGTCTCAATACCAATAATGCTGATAACGATTATTGCCAGGACAAAGAAAAAGGTAATCTTAAACAGGCTGAGCAAAAACGTGGTAAGCGAGCGGTCCACATTGCGACTGAGCATAATGGCGCGAAGCAGGTTGTGAATTTTCATCACAATGAATCGACCCGCGATAAACACCAAAATTGCTGCCAGCAGACGCATTCCCAGGCTCAAACCCACATCCACCAGCTTAGATATCACGCCGTTCCAATCGAAACTCTGAAGGTCCTGCAACTTCTGAGGAGATGCAGCTATTGAGTCGGTTAATGCCTTCAGCTTCTCGGCATTTTTTGGCAGCGAATCAGGGCTAACCATTGGCACTTGAAGTATGAGTGATGATAATGACATTGTCTTAGTTTTTGATTTAACTTGCAAAGTTAATCAATTTTTTCTGTATTAGCACCTTCTTGTTTTGATTATTCTTACTTTTGTGCCAAAAATGTGGTGTTCCAAAATTATAAACATTTATAAAAATACTAAACTACGACAACGCATTTTTGAGCGGCTTTTTATCTTTGCGCCATGAAACGCTTTATACACACAACGATAATGCTCGCCATCGCCATTGGGGCGTGGGCACAAGCGGGAGTGGCCATCAACCAGCAGAACATGAAATTTGAGAAAGGCATCAAGCCCGACCCAATCAAAGTGAAGCCGCCAATTGACAACACTATCCCAATCGACACATCAACTGTATATTTCGCTTTGATCGATTCGGCACAGCAGTGCATCAAGGCGGAACAATGGCAACAGGCTGAGCAATATCTGCTCGAAGCCATCAGAAGTGAGCCTGGCAACCCCAGCAACTCGCTACTGCTCTCCAACATCGCCACCATCCAGCGGCGCCAAGGCCGTCTCAATGAGGCAATACGCAACTATTCCATGGCCATCGACCTAACCCCCAATGCCGTGACGTTGCTCCACAACCGTGCTGCAGCATATATCCTTCTCGACAGCATAGCGCTTGCTCAGGCTGATTATGAGCGCATCATGCTCATTGACGAGAGTGATGTGGAGTCACGTTACACCCACGGCATGTTAGCGCTCAACTTGGGTGACCCAAAGACTGCTGAGAAAGACTTTGAGGACATTCTACGCATAAACCCCAACTCGGGCATGGCAAAGCAAGGCCAGGGCTACCTGCACAAACACGCAGGCGAATATGAAAAAGCGGCGCAATGCTTTAGCGAAGTGATAAAAGTGAAGCCTAGCGCTACCCTTCTAGCCAACCGCGCTGACTGCTACCTTGCCACCAAGAGGCTCAACGATGCGTCGATAGACATTGCAAATGCCCTTGAACTCGACCCCAACGACCCGTATATTTACATACTTCGCGCGAAGCTCAACAAACTGCGCTTCAACCGCGACGACATGGAACGCGACATAAAACTCGCCATTGCTCACGGCCTCGACAAAGACGAAGCAAAGGCTCTTATTGGGGAATAAGAGATCAGGGATGAAGGATGAAGTCAAAGCCCCTAGCTACTCCTATCTTATCCCAGCCTCTAAAAAACTTATCAACAACGCTTGCAGAAATGGCGAGAAAGAAGTAATTTTGGATAAATTAGGCTGCGCCTCGGAAAAACTCAAATAAAATTTGGTTTTTCTCTCGGTTTGCACTAATTTTGCACGATGATTTCACTTACACAACATATAGAATACCTGATGATGCGCCACGACTGCGTAGTGATCCCTGGATGGGGAGCACTTGTAGCCAGTCACTCTCCATCGAATAGTGACCAAAGCAGCATCAGCAGGCCCACACGACTCATCGGCTTCAATCCCAGCATCGCGCATAACGATGGACTGCTGGCGACCTCGGTAGCACGACGCCACAATATCAGCTACACCGAGGCCTGCAAAGTGATTGCCGATAATGTCTCAGCATTCCGCCGCCAGTTGGCAACGGGTTCGGAACTGCCTTTCGGAAGATTGGGCTTTTTCAAGAAAGATGACAACAGTAAGTTGCTCTTCACTCCCACCTTCCACAATGAGGCGAGCGATGAGTTCTTCGGGCTGCACAATCTCGAGTTCCCAACCCTCTCCTCTTTGTCACAAACCAGCGACGAGAAGGGTCAAGTGGCACCCAACATCTTCGGCCGCCGAGGTTGGAGAACAGCCGCGGCTATTGCCGCACTCATTGGCATTGGCGCGCTGCTTTCTACTCCTGTCGTTGTTGACAAGAGCATTGATACTGCTAGCCTGAACATAGCTAATGTCAAGACTGCGCCAACAGCGGTCACCGTGAAACCAACTGCCCAGGCGACAAAAGTCGACAACCAGATTGCCGTCATCGACACACCTACTGTCAAATCTGCTGAACCAAGTGAACAAACGTTCAACGAGGGCATGCCAAGCGATGAGAACGGAGCATATTTCCTCGTCATCAACTCATGCAAGAAGCAGCATCAGGCACAGGCGCTGGCGAAGCAATATGCCAACAAAGGCATAAAGTGTAAGACCATCGCTCGAGGAGGATACTACCACGTGGTAGTAGCACAGAGCAACAACCAAAAAGAACTGATAAACGCAAAAAAACTCCTCCCAGAGAAATACCGCAAAGCCTGGGTGTGCAAGTAAAGGACTACATCCTAGACAAAAAATTAGCGACTGAAATTCAGTCGCTAATTTTTTAATACCCGTGATGTCCACCCCCATGATGGTGACCTGGATGATGTCCTGGATGGTGGCCAGGAGGAGGTGGTGGTGGACCAGGTCGACCCAAATACGGGTAATCGTAATAATAACCATCGTCATACCAATATGGGCTGCATGAAGTCACTGCCACCGATGCCAGCATCGCTAGCAGAATAGCCACAATTAATGTCTTCTTTCTTTTCATTTATCTGCGTTTCGTTAGGAGTTTAAAATCTAAGTCAGTTGTAACCTTTTGACTACCAAGAATAGCCAAAGTTTAACGAATCACGCCCAATAAATGATTATAATAGACAAATGACAGTTTTTTATCTACAAATTAAGACCTCTATTCAAAAT
The DNA here is from genome assembly GCA_017618355.1 of Muribaculaceae bacterium. Taxonomy (GTDB): domain Bacteria; phylum Bacteroidota; class Bacteroidia; order Bacteroidales; family Muribaculaceae; genus Sodaliphilus. The sequence goes on along the minus strand of JAFZUL010000116.1, from coordinate 5,155 downwards.
ATATTCTCCCTAATCGTCACCACAAAACGCCGCAGCTGGTCCTCGCTCTGAAAAGCGGCGAGGGGAATCGCCAGAAAGGTGTAACTGTTTTTCTTAAAACGCAGCACGAGGCAGTGGTTCAAGGCAGTTGTCGAGGCAATATCGCTCCAAGCGATTACGTGCCGCCTCATCTTTTCGCTCGTGAAGTCAAGCTGCAGACCCTCGTCGGTGATTGTCACTGTCTTCTCCAGTATCGACCATCTCGACTCTTGGGTCAACGCAAAATAATATAGCACAGGAAACGATACTATCACCATCGCCATCGCGACAATAAGCGCCACAAAAGCAAAGCGGGTGTCAACAGCAATCAGCGCCAGACACACAGCCACAGGAAGTAGCAACAGCCACCACCAGCGCACCAAAAACAGCCGATAAAGTATCGACATATAAGTGCCCGAAGTTATAGAATTAGTTTCAATCAACGATACGTCGCACCCCTGAAGTACCAGATTTCCGTTTCCTGCTGAACCAATCTTTCAATGCAGCGCGCGTGTTGTATTCGCGTTCATACATCAACATATTTCTCTTCACAAGTTGCTGACAATAGCCCGTGCCTTCATTGTTGTAGAGTTTGCTCAAGTTGAGATAATGCTTTCCGTTGCCACGCTCTATCGAGAACACCTCGGCCTGACGGGCACGCACCAAGTCGCATTGAGGGCTATGATGGTTATCGCCAGTACCGCTAAGCACACTAGGCACGCCACCTGCCACTCCCACATGCGCAGCAAAAGTCTCGGCACAAGGAGGATATCCCAAAGCTATCCACATTGTGGTCAACACAGGAGGTTCTCCTGAATTAATTCCCTCAATAACGATCGATGCCGTAGAGATGCGACGGGGGATGAAGTCCTGATCAACAATCCACTCCTCACCACTGTTGGTGAAGTCCTTGTCAAGCAAGCTGTGATAGAACGTGCGAGAAATTTCCTCGGTGAACACTGCCGGAGTGAAGTCTCCAGCAGCGATGTGGGGAGCTAACAGATATTTCTCATTCTCATATCGCACATAGCCCATGCCCTCATCGGGGCGACCACTGAAGGAATAGTTGGTTCTGGTAAGCACGCCATCGGTTGCATCAGCCAAGTCATATTTTTTATAGGTGTAATTCCCCGTCTCAAAATATGCTCCATGGCCATATCGGTCTATCACGCCAAAATTTGCCTCAACGCCAAGCGGCTTGGGCAAAGACTGCAGCAGTTTCTCAAAATCATCTACTGTGACGCAATGCTCCAGCGCAAGCTTCATCACCACGCCCTCCTTATCCATGTCGCTCTCAGGCACATTGTCCTTGTTGAGGTTATAGGATGCCGTGTTCATAACGGCAAATCCCATCTCGTTGAACCCAGTCCATGCAGCAGTGTCGTTGGGGTCGGTAGCGTCGAAAATTGCCACAAACTCATAACAGTCATCGTGAGCCTTGATAAGTTCCACACGGTTGTCAAGACACCCAGTATCACGGTGTTTCCACAACAGTGGCCTTCCCGACACCGTTTTTTTGCCTGATATTATAGCCGAAGTGCAAGCCATAGCAGCAAAGCCACCGGCTAATAAAAGAAAGAGTAATAATACCTGTTTTTTCATGATTTCGTTGAATTTTATGCCCCAAAGATAGTATAAAATCGCATTGTGAGCAAAAAAATTTGCTATTTAAAATAAAATTACTACCTTTGCACCTGAAATCAGCACACCCCCTAATCCAAACTAATTCATATCACCTAAAAATATTTATGGTGTGCGATAATCACATTTTCATTTATATTTCTAAATCATCTCAATCTCACAAAGCACTTCGCCACATTAGTTTAATGCGAACGAATATGTGTGTTTTAAGGCAATAGTTGTGTAGTAATGCTACACTCTATGCACCTTTGAGATTTTCACGATTTTTCATTTTTATTATTATGTATAACATTAACGAACTAAGTTCAATGACCAACGCCGAGCTCAAAGACTTGGCGAAATCTATGGGTATCAAGAAAGTCAATAGCACACCTAAAGAAGATTTGGTGTACCAAATTATTGACCAGCAAGCCATCGACGCCTCAAAAAACGCGCCCGAAGAGCCTAAGAAACGTCGCGGACGCGCCAAGAAGGCCGCCAACGATACCGTTGAGACACAACCCACTAACGAAAAAAACAACAAGAAGAAAAAATCGGCAAAAAATGCCGACGAGAAGCCCCAGAAAGTAAAGGAAGCAGTCGAGACAGCACCTGTCGAGACACAACCAGAGCCACAAGCCGAGACACCTGCACCCGAAGCTCCTGCCGACGATGCTCCCGCTAAGCGCAAGCGCGGACGTCCACGCAAGAACGATTCAAAAGCCACTCAGCAAGAGCAACTGCCAGGACTGGAGATTGCAACGCCCGACACTAAAGAAGAAAACGCTACTGCCGAAGATGAGCCAAAGAAGGCCAAACGCACTCGCCGCGAGCGCATTGAGCGTAACACAGCTCAAGAAACCATCAACTATGGTGAACAGGTGGCAAGCTCCGATGGGATGCCTCTGCCTAGTGACTATACACCTTATGAGTCACAACCTATGCCTAGCGATATGCTTCCCGCAGCCCTGCAACCATCGCCTGCGCCTACCGAGCCCACTGAGGAGCAAGAAAACGTAATGCCCGCCAATGAAGATGGAGAGATGGATATGGAAATGGCAACTGAGCAAGAGTCGCCTGTCTTCAACCCAGAGCAAGATGACTTTATGAGTCTGTTCAACACCAACCCCAACGCCACAATTGGCAAGAAAAACAAACGTGGCGGAGGCGACAACAAAGGCGAGAAGCAAGGAGGTAACTTCTTCGGCTCTGGAACAATGACATTCAAACCTCGCACCCCCGAAGAGCGCGAGGAAGCAGCACGCCGTGCTGAGCAGCAGCGTCGTCAAGCCGCTGAGGAAGCCGCCAAGGCTCCTATCCTTATCCAAGAGCCTAAGGCAGAGAAGGAACCACAAAACAACAAGCAGCAAAAGAAGAAAAAAGGCAAGAATCAGCAGCAACAACAAGAGTCAGCACTGCCCTACGCCGAAGTAACCTACAACTTCGACGGCATACTTAACGGCATGGGCGTACTCGAAGTGATGCCCGACGGCTATGGCTTCTTGCGTTCGAGCGACTATAACTACCTTAACTCGCCCGACGACATCTACGTTCCACAGGCGCAAATCAAGAACTATGGTCTCAAGACTGGCGACGTGGTGGAATGTACCATTAGACCTCCTAAAGAGGGCGAAAAATACTTCCCACTCGTGGACGTGCGACTCATCAACGGTCGCACCCCTGCTTTCGTTCGCGACCGTATTCCTTTCGAGCACCTCGTGCCACTGTTCCCCAACGAGAAATTCGACCTCGTAAGCCCCACTCATCCCAACATCTCCACTCGCGTAGTGGATATGTTCTCGCCCATCGGCAAAGGTCAGCGCGGACTCATCGTGGCACCGCCCAAAACTGGTAAGACTGTGCTGCTCAAGGACATTGCAAACGCTATCTCGGAGAATCACCCTGACACTTATATGATTATCCTGCTCATCGACGAGCGCCCCGAGGAGGTAACCGACATGGCACGTAGTGTGAATGCCGAAGTTATTGCCTCTACATTTGACGAGCCTGCCGACCGCCACGTGAAAATCGCCGACCTCGTGCTACAGAAAGCTAAACGCATGGTGGAATGTGGTCACGACGTGGTGATTCTGCTCGACTCCATCACTCGTCTTGCACGTGCCTACAACACCATAGCCCCTGCCAGCGGCAAGATTCTGAGTGGTGGCGTGGATGCCAACGCACTGCAGCGTCCCAAACGATTCTTTGGCGCAGCGCGCAATATCGAGAACGGCGGTAGCCTCACCATAATCGCTACAGCACTCATCGAAACCGGTAGCAAGATGGACGAGGTGATCTTTGAGGAGTTCAAGGGAACAGGCAACATGGAGCTCCAGCTCGACCGCAAGCTCTCCAACAAGCGCGTATTCCCTGCTGTCGATATCATCGCATCCAGCACACGCCGCGACGACCTGCTCCTCAAACAGGACACTCTCAACCGCATGTGGATTCTGCGACGCTTCCTCAGCGACCGCAACTCTATCGAAGCAATGGAATTCATCAAAGACCGCATGGAACGCACTCGCAGCAACGAGGAGCTGCTTCTCACTATGAACGACTAGTCCCGACGGCATAATTCAGAAAAATTTTAACCCTCAGCCAAGGCTGAATACTAACTTACCCCCAGTATCGATTGCGCATAAAGCATAGCAATAGGCACTGGGGGTAATAGTATTTATCCACCCCCTCATCCAAGGCTAACCACTGTTTATCGTCCTTAATTATCTTCAAAGCCTGATTAAAAGAAACAAAATCATCGTTTCACAGTACTTATTTAAGGTTTTTTAAGAAATAAGCCAACCCTTAAACAACAAAACTGTAATATACTGTTATTCAGCTACTTTTTACTTAAAATCGCATTCTTTTCACCAATTATTTCCATTTTTACTTACGATTTACCATATTTTTGTTGATAAAAAAAATAAAAAAAATCTTGCAGTTTACTACATTTTCACTAAATTTGCATTTAGTATTTAAGACAAGGCTACGAAACAGCATCAATAATGTTACATTTTGTGCTATTTACGTTGCTTTTATAATTAAATAAGATACAAAGAAACCGCCGAAACGCTTAAAAGGGGGTAGGCAACACAATTAAAAACTAATATTGTTTATTATGAAAAAATACTTATTACTTTTAGCAGCAGCTCTGCTGGCATTACCCGCCTTCAACTCCTGCGACAAGAAGCCAACTGGTAACCCAACCGAAGACGCCGAGGCATTCCAGGGTCTATTAGAGAAAGAACAAGACATCACTCTTAAGGCACAGCAGAAATTTGCTGATCTTGCTGAATATTATGCTGAAAACGAGGATTATGAAACTTACGAAGACCTTCAAAAAGAGTTTCTTGACATGACTAAGGATCTTCAAGAACAATATGAGGATCAGCTTAAAGACCTCACTAAACAATTCGAAAAAGCAGAGAAGAAACTCAACAAGAAGAAAAACAAAGACAATGATGAGGAGGATGAAGAATAGTTTGTCATAACTTTTCACAAATCATCCAAGTAACAGTTT
>JAFZUL010000115.1 GCA_017618355.1 Muribaculaceae bacterium | reverse complement strand
GCCCCTCAAGGCTGGAACACTCCCGGGTTCAACGACAGCAACTGGCTCAATCTGCCCTTGGGAACAGCAAATCCCGGACACACCGACGGACCAAGATACCAGCTGCGTTATAATTCATTCTGGTATGGCGAGTATAACTGCTACTGGATGCGATTCCCCCTCATCTTGACCGAAATCGCCAACGATGCGACTTTCACCTTCAACTGCGTGCACGACGACAATATGTTAGTGTATGTCAACGGACAAGAAGTGGTCAACAAAGAAGGCTGGTGCGAAACACCATACGGAAGTACATTTGCCAACACGCACGAAAGCTACAACATCCCAGCGTCGGCATTCCACCTAGGCAAAAATGTGATTGCCGTGTATATGCAGCAAAACTTTGGTGGTGCCTTCTTCGACTGCGAACTAGTAGCAACTGGGGCCACTGCAGGAGACGTTATTCCCGGCGACGTGAACGGCGACGGAAATGTCACTGCCGCCGATGTCACTGCGCTCTACGGCGTATTGCTCAACAACGACTACAGCAATGTTGTTAACGGTGACCAGAATGGCGACGGCGAAATCACTGCCGCCGACATAACAGCTATATATAACATCCTGCTAGGTAATTAAACCCTACAATCACAGTTCACGCATCGTAACTCAATAACTGGGGAAGGCGATATACTGTTGTTACACAGTTCGCCTTCCCTTTTTTTCTTTAACTCCTTTATCCCGAATCGGTCATTAGAATTTATGTCAGAACAGAATTTTTGTTGAGCAGATTGTAACAATGTCGTTGAAGGCATAGCGGGCTATGGCAAAACGACATTGGAAACAAGATGCCAAGAAAAAACTGTTATGGCATAAAAAGCCTTAATAAATTACCTTTAGCGGTCTAATGACCGATTTGGGTTTATTCGAGTCCAGTCACGCCGTCGATTTTAGCGATGCGTTCGCGCAATGCAGTCATCTTGTCGGCATCGGTCTCGATCGTCATCAAGCACACGTTGTCGAACTTCTGCTCAAGCACCTTGAGGTCATTATTTTTTACCAGTTTCATCACATCGTTCATGGCAAGATAAGGAAATGAGAACGAGAGTGTTGCCTGTTCGTGGCACTCAAGTATCTCGCCAGCCTCTATAGCGGTGCGCGCCGCCTCGCGATAAGCGACGATAAGTCCCGACGTACCGAGTTTTATGCCCCCAAAGTAGCGAACTACGGCAATCACCACATTGGTTAGACCAAAAGAGTTGATTTGGCCCAAAATAGGCTTTCCTGCAGTACCACTGGGCTCGCCATTGTCGCTCGAGAGATATTCATCGCGCTGGGTGCCAATCATGTAGGCCCAGCAGCAATGCCGGGCATCGTGATATTTGTTGGCAATCTGCTTGATCAGCGCCTTCGCTTCGTCGGCCGTAGCAGCAGGCTGAGCTATAGCGATAAACTTGCTCATCTTCTCCTTGTAGATGCCCTGCGACACGCCTTTCAAAGTCTTGTAAAAATCACTCATATATTCCCTATGGATGAAACTTTTTGCAAAAATAAGAAATATTTCCCACTTTGGGCAAATTCTCGGCTTTATTTTGTATCTTTGTAGTCGTTTTCATAAATACTATTGCGCAAACAAGTATCTTTCAACCGAATAACATAAAATCATTATGTCAACCTATTTTGAATGTAAAGTAAAATATGACCGCACGCTTGAGACTGGCGTGCAGAAGACAGTGACTGAACCTTATCTCGTTGATGCTTTGTCGTTTACCGAGGCCGAAGCCCGCATCACCGAAGAGATGATGCCGTTCACTACGGGCGAATTTGCTGTTACCGCAGTAAAGAAAGTGAAATATGACGACATCTTCTTCAAGCAGGGCGGTGATCGATGGCACAAAGTGAAAATCAACATGATAACCATAGACGAGAAGACGGCAGCCGAAAAACGCACCTCTAGCAACACTCTGGTGCAGGCCAGCGAGTTCAAAGAGGCACTCAACACCTTCCTAGAGAACATGCGCGGCACAGCCTTCGACTATGAGATCGCCGCTATCGACGAGACTCCGCTGATGGATGTTTTTGCCGCCAATCTCAGCGAGACTCTTGCCGACAAAGAAGAGAAAAAAGCAAAATAACCACACGGAATGTCTATTGCTCAAAACATACAGCGCATCACGGCGCAGCTCCCCGAAGGAGTGAAGCTGGTAGCTGTGTCTAAATTCCACCCTGCAGAGAAGATAATGGAAGCTTACAACGCAGGGCAACGCCTCTTCGGCGAAAACCGCGCCCAAGAGTTTGCGGCAAAAGCACCACAACTGCCAGCTGACATCGAGTGGCACTTTATAGGGCACTTGCAGAAGAACAAAGTTCGCATGATAATGCCTTGGGTCTCAACAATACAAAGCATTGATTCTATAGAATTGCTTCAACTTGTCAACAAGGAGGCTGCAAGGAATAATCGCCACATTAATGTATTACTTCAACTTCATGTTGCTAAAGAACAGACAAAGAGCGGCTTTACAACCAATGAAGTGCTAAAAGCCGCCGACGAGGGCGCGTTTGAAAACCTGACCAACGTCACCATCACAGGAGTGATGGCAATGGCGACTTTCACCGACGACATGGAACAGGTGGCAAGCGAGTTTGAGCAGGTTCACAACACCTTCCTTACCCTTCGCGACAAGCACTTTGCCAACAATCCTGCTTTCAAAGAGATCAGCATGGGCATGAGCGATGACTGGAACATCGCCGTACAGCACGGCGCTACCCTCGTGCGCATTGGCACCGACATCTTTGGAGCAAGAGAATATTGAAAATTTCTTCATTTTTATCCCAAAATTCAGAAATAATGTGTATCTTTACACGTTTTTCCTAGCTAATAAATTATTAACATTAAATATACTATCAAAAACAATGGCACAACAAAAGAAACAATGGATTGCTATCATTATGATGTTCTTCCTCTTCGCAATGATAGCATTTGTGACAAACCTCTGCTCTCCAATGGCTACCATAGTGAAAAACCAGTTTGGTGCCTCAGAAGCAGCTGGACAAATCGGTAACTATGCCAACTTCGTGGCATATCTGCTTATGGGTATCCCAAGCGGTATGCTAATCTCAAAATTCGGTTACAAGAAAACCGCACTTATGGCCCTTGTGGTGGGAATGATTGGACTCGCATTAGAGTACTTCAGTGGCACATTGGGAAGCTACTGGGTATATCTTGCCGGAGCCTTTATCAGCGGTCTTTGCATGTGTATGCTCAACACCGTTGTTAACCCTATGCTCAACGTCCTGGGCGGTGGAGGCAAAACTGGAAACCAGTTCATACAGATTGGTGGAGCCTTCAATTCGGCAGCAGCAGTTGCTGTTTACATCCTTATGGGAGCCCTTATTGGCGAGGTGACAAAGAGCACTGGCATCAGTGACGCTACTCCAGCTCTTGCTATTGCTGGCGGCATATTTGTTGTTGCATTTATCATTCTGCTGTTTACAAAGATCGAAGAGCCAGAGCAGGCAAAGGTTGAGACCAAGCTCATTAGCGGCGCTCTCAAGCACCGTCACTTCGCGCTTGGCGCACTCGCAATCTTCTTGTATATGAGTGTGGAAGTGGGAACACCAACCTACATGATTTCATATCTGCAAACTCCTGAAGTTGGCGTGAGTGCTGGTGTTGCCGCACTTATCGCTTCGGTTTATTGGCTTATGATGTTTATTGGCAGAACAATTGGTGGCGCTATTGGCGGCAAGGTAAGCAGCCGAGCTATGGTTTCAACCGTTGCGATACTCGCCATCTTATTACTCGCCTTTGGAATATTTGCACCACAAGACATAAAGGTTAACGTGCCAGGCATCGACTGGGCTGCGATGAGTGTCACTTGGACAAAGGTTCCAGTTTGTGTATTCGCCTTCATCCTTGTAGGACTTTGCACTTCGGTTATGTGGGGTGGAATCTTCAACATGGCTGTTGAGGGACTTGGCAAATATACCGCTGCAGCAAGTGGAATTTTCATGACCATGGTATTTGGCTGCGCCGTGATGGTATTCCTTCAGGCCAAAGTAGCCGACAGCGTTGGCTATCTTAACAGCTACTTCATACCACTGGCATGCGCGGCTTATATCCTGTTCTATGCTCTAATTGGCAGTAGGCCAGCAAAGAAAGAAGAAGTAGAAGAAATAGCAGAATAGTCCCTATTTATACTGCAATAATCAAGGGTATCGCAACTTGCGATGCCCTTTTTTCATTTTTTTCGCACAAAATCGCAAAATTTCTTGCACATTATTAAAATATATAGTATCTTCGTCACGTAATACGTATATATAATTATATAAACTTATGATTAACGAAAAACTGATGACTCGTGCGGCCAACAACATCCGCATTCTGGCTGCCGCTATGGTTGAGAACGCCAAGTCGGGACACCCAGGTGGAGCTATGGGTGGAGCGGACTTCGCCAATGTGCTTTACAGCTCATTCCTCGTTCACGACCCAGACAATCCTCACTGGTTCGCGCGGGACCGTTTCTTCCTTGACCCGGGCCACATGTCGCCCATGCTCTATGCCACCCTGTTCATGACTGGCAAATACAGCATTGACGACATCAAAGCCTTCCGTTCGTGGGGAAGCATCACTCCTGGACATCCTGAGCTCGATGTGGAGCACGGAGTGGAGAATACCAGCGGTCCATTGGGACAAGGCCATGTGATGGCAGTTGGATGCGCCATCGCCGAACGATTCATCGCGGCACACTTCAGCGAAGTGTTTGCCCACAAGACCTACGCCTTCATCAGCGATGGCGGTGTGCAAGAGGGCATCTCTCAAGAAGCGGGACGATTGGCTGGTCTGCTCGGACTTAGCAACCTCATTATGTTCTATGACAGCAACTCGGTACAGCTATCCACGATGTGCGACGCTGTGAGCTGCGAGGACACCGCAATGAAATACCGAGCCTGGAACTGGAATGTCATCGAGATTGACGGCACGGATCCCGTAGCTATCGCCGACGCTATCGTCAAGGCACAACAGGAGACCGAGCGCCCTACCATAATCATAGGAAAAACAATCATGGGACGCGGCTGCGTGACCGAGGACGGCTCAAATTTCGAAGGCCAATGCAGCACCCACGGCAACCCGCTGAGCAAGTCGGGCGCAAGCTTCGAGAAGACCATCGAGAACCTGGGCGGAGACGCAGCCAACCCTTGGCAAGCGTTCCCCGAAGCAGCAGAACTATATGCCAACCGCGCCAAGCAACTGCGCACCATTGTTGCCGAACGCAAAGCCAGAGAGCAAGCCTGGAGTGACGCTAACCCCGAAAAGGCAGCACAACTCGAGCGATATATAAAAGGCGAAGTTGACGCCATCGACTATGCCGCTATCGAACACAAGCCAGGCCTCGCCACACGAGCCTCGAGCGCCAATGTGCTTGGAGCACTGGCCCAAGGCGTAGGCAACATGATAGTGTCGAGCGCCGACCTCGCCAACAGCGACAAGACCGACGGTTTCCTCAAGAAGACCAAAGCTTTCACTCGCGGCGATTTCGAAGGAGCATTTCTTCAGGCGGGTGTCAGTGAGCTTGCCATGACAGCTCTCATCAACGGCATCGCGCTCCATGGAGGCATGATTGCAGCCTGCGGCACGTTCTTCGTATTCAGTGACTACATGAAACCCGCCGTGCGCCTCTCGGCGCTGATGGAGCTACCAGTGAAGTTCATCTGGACCCACGACGCATTCCGTGTGGGAGAAGACGGCCCCACCCACGAGCCAGTGGAGCAAGAGGCACAGATACGCCTCATGGAGGAACTCAAGAACCATAGCGGCCGCAACAGCGTGCTAGTGTTACGTCCGGCCGACAGCGCCGAGTGCACCGTGGCATGGAAGATGGCGATGGAGAACACCCACACTCCTACTGCGCTCATCCTCTCGCGTCAGAACATCCCCGACCTCCCTTCGCAGCATGGCAACGATTATTCGGCACGCTACAACGATGCGCTGCAAGCCGAACGAGGTGCATACATATTATATAAAGACGAGAATCCCGAGATTGTGCTTGTGGGCAATGGTTCAGAGGTTTCAACTTTAGTGGAAGCTGCAAATCTCATCAAGGCAGAACAAGATTTTAAGGTGCAGATAGTTTCTATTCCTTCAATCGGCCTCTTCAAGAACCAACCCGAGCAGTACCAAAACGAGGTGATTCCACCCGAGTTACCTGCATTCGGACTAACCGCAGGACTACCATCAACCCTCCAAAATGTGGTCAACGGAGGTACTGTTTTCGGACTTGATCACTTTGGTGCCTCGGCTCCATACAAGATTTTGGACGAGAAATT
>JAFZUL010000114.1 GCA_017618355.1 Muribaculaceae bacterium | reverse complement strand
CACTGGCGATGTGCCTGCTGAGTACTGTCATTTCTTTGTCAACGGTGAGGAGATCGATGGCAACACTTTCCAGATGCCGTTAGATGATGTAATTGTCACTGTTGGTGGTCCACGCTACGTCTTCGATAGCGAGACCGGCGAACTGAAACTCCTCTGGGGCGAGTTCAACAGTGCCAACAAGTGGGGCGACGATGTCCCCCCACATGCTGTCAAGAGCGTTACCGCCACTAGCGAAGTAAGCTTCACAGGCGACTGCTGGCAGATGTTCTATGATTTCTGTTATTGCGAGAGCATGGATTTTAGCAAGGTCAACACCAGCAATGCCACCAATACGGGCTTTATGTTCCAGGAATGTGCGAACCTTACCTCACTTGACCTCTCGGGTTGGAACACTTCCAGTGTCACCGAAACGCGCGGCATGTTCTACTGCTGCGAAAAACTTTCCAAGCTCGACATCTCAAGCTTTAACACAGCCAGCGTTAGAGACATGAGATATATGTTCTCTTACTGCATTAGATTGACCACCATCTATGTTGGCTCAGAGTGGAGCACCGAGAGCGTCACCCAATCAGATGAAATGTTCCGTTGGTGCCAGATGCTGGTGGGTGGCATGGGCACCACCTACGATGAGAACCATATCGATATGGAATATGCCCATATCGATGGTGGTCCCGACAACCCAGGCTACTTCACCGACAAGAATGCCGTGGTGGTCGTGCCAGGCGACGTGGACGGCGACGGATATGTGACCTCAGTCGATGTCACATGCATCTACAACTACCTGCTAAACGGTGATGTGACCTATCTCTCAACTTGCGATGTTGACGGCGACGGAAATATAACAGCAGGAGATATCACCTTTATCTACAACATCCTGCTGGGAAATTAGTCAATGCAGAATGCACAATGCATAATTGGGCTGCGCCTGGTTTTAAGAGACGATTAAGGATAATCTATATTAACGCTTCGCGTGGGGGGATTAAGGACAATTCCCCCACGCTGGCTTTTGCCGCTTCACTAGGCGTTAAACACTAGAAGGTCGCGCTACGCGCTCAAAATTTATTGAAAATTTGAATGAAAATTAATTCCGATAGATATGGAATTTTAAAATAAATTTTAATTCAATTTTGGATAAAATGCTCACGCTCGGCAATGTTCAAGCAAGCTTGACGCTGCTCTCGCTTGATCGCATTTTTAAGCGAAGCGACCATATAGCCTCATGGGGGATTAAGGACAATTCCCCCACGCTGGTTTTTTGTCATATTGCTTTGGTCCGACTTTGTCCGCCTTTGTCCGACCTTGTCCGACTCTGTCCGCCTTTGTCCGACCTTGTCCGACTTTGTCTGACTCAGTCTGACCTTTGTCCGACTAATTGCTCTACACAATCAACACTTTCAAAAAAATCTTCTTTTCTTTGTTTCTTAGTTATATAATGTGTAAATTTGCAACAATTAAAATAATTTAATTATCGAAATATTATTAACATCAAATAGAACAAAAATGAAGAAAAAAATCACTTTACTCCTTCTCTTGGCGCTTTTCGCCATGACGGCGAGTGCCTATACCTACATTAACAACGTTGAGATAGGCAACTTCAAGTACTCTTATCTCGCCTTGGGCTCTTCGTCAAGCGAGGAGAATTATGCTTTTATGAGCGGCCTTTCCAGTACAGCAAGCACTTCGCTCACCACACTCGACATCCCAGGCTATGTGGTTTATAACGGCAACCACTTCCGCGTCAAGCAAATCAATCAAAATGCGTTTCACAACAACACCAAGATTACTTCTGTCACCTTTGGCTACGGAGTGGAATATATCAGCAGTTATGTCTTTGACGGCTGTACCAATCTCAAATATGTGAATCTGCCCAGCTCGGTGAAGGAGATCGGGCAGTTCGTGTTCCAGAACTGCACGAGTCTTTATGTTGTTGCTTTTGCTGGAGAGAAGGCGCCAAAGATTTATGACTACACCTTCAACCTGTCAAGCTCGACCAAAAAGGCCTCCACAGCGACCTATCGCGGCATGAACGCCCTTAAGGCCGATGCCAAGTGGGTTGCGGCTTTCGGCGCCGACAACATCCTTCGCCATTATAGCTACAAGGTGGGCGATTTCAAGGTTTACAATTCCACCAACGGCTGCTGGCAATACTATACCATCAAGAACGGCGTTCCCTATAACGGCAACAGCAGCAATCCGTCGGTGCGCTCAATGTGCATGCTTGTGGCAGCCACCTTCACCGACGGCTCAAACTATACCATCAGTTTGCCGCAAAGAGTAGGTAATTCTGACAACAATGCTCCAGGCAGTTATCTTTTCTATGGTGTTGCCGACAGCGCGTTCATGAACAACACCGCCATCACTCAAGTGACTAATAATAACACTATGGCATATAAAATCGGCAACGCGGCATTTCGCAATTGCACCAGCCTGCAAAGTGTGGATGTGCCGGTAGATACCATAGATATGTTTGCCTTCTATAATTGCTCCAATCTTGCCTCTGTTAATTTTGCCAGCAGCTTGTGTAATGTGGTCTATTTGGGTAGTTATGCTTTTGGCAAATGTAAACTCTCGGATGTGACAATCCCCAAAACCACCAAGTATATTGGTTATGCACCATTCTACAACAACTCACCCTTGGGCTATATCGCTGTTGATGCCGACAACCCCAATTATTGCGGCTATGATGGTTGCCTGTATAATAAATCCAAAACTGTGCTTTATCAGGTTCCTGGCATATACTCAACGGACAATTACCCCGAGACGCTTCAACGAATACTTCAATATGCGGCAGCAGGTAGCGATATGCCTGTTCTCTATGCGCCCTATAATGTCAAAACTATTGAGCAATACGCATTTCAAAACTGTAAAAGCTTGAAAGTAGTTCACTTACCGTCGTCAATCACTACAGTAAACGTTAATGCTTTCGCTGGCTGCGATGCAGTCAACAGGGTGGAACTTAACCTTATTACACCTCCCCCTGCCGATATTTTCCCCGCGGTGACTGATAAGAGCAGTGTGGAACTTTACACACCGTATGAAGGTTATGATGCCTATGCTGCCAGTTCCATCTGGAAGCATTATAATCGTAAGACTGGCGACCATGACCACACTAATTGTTGGGATATCAAATCAAGCCTTTTGGAATTTACAGTAACCTCAACCTCGCCCTATAACCATAATGGTTTCACGGGCGATGGTACGCTCAAGGTTGTAAGAATCCCTTCAGGCACTTTTCCCTTTCCGGAAACTTGTGCTCATGGTGGCAAGAGTTATGTGCCTACTGAGATTGGCTATGATGCAGTTGTTAACCTTGCTGAAAACTTGACTATCACTGAAGCTCCCACCATAACAAAAATAGGTGAGAAAGCTTTTTACTGCACAAGGCTGAGGAATTTCCCTTTTATTAATGTGGAGGAAATAGGTCCGTTTGCGTTCGGTGATACGTATAAGCTGATTAAAAGTTTGACCAATCTCAATAAATTAAAAGTAATAGGCGATAATGCGTTCAGAAATTCTAGTATATTAAAGTTTGAGGCTTCTACCACTTTAACATACATTGGTGAATCTGCATTCAAAGGTTGTGATGCGCTTTATGAAATTTTTTTGCCGCACATTGACGGAAAGCATCCATTAACCTGTGGTGACAATTTCTTTGCCGACAATGCTCAAGACTTCAAGTGTTGGGTTGATTACCGACAACTTGGTGACTTTGTGAATTCTACAAAGTGGGATGGAAGTAAGATTTATCCACATCTATGTTTTGATTATGCCAACAATAGCCAATGGCAATCGTTTGCCTGCGTCAAGAATATCGATTTTGAAGGTACGGGATTGGAGGCCTACAGAATAGACGTATATGATCAAGCCACTCAGAGGTTCATTCTTAAACCAATTATCCATTTGTTTGAAAATGAAGGAGCTCTCGTGCATGGCAATGGAAATAATTACTATCGGCTTAACTATGCCACTAATAATCTCTCCGGATGCTCTTGGCTTCAGGCAGTGACTGATGAGCCACATACTGTAGTCTCGAACAGCACAACGAGCTATTATGATTTCGGTGGTACCGATATTCCGAGGTTTGATTTAATAAGAACTAATAAAACCATTACTCGTGGTCACGCTTACGTCAAGATGAACTACAGCGTTAGCGGAGGGGTAGGTACCATCTACACCGACCTGGATGGCTCGGGAGGTATTCCTGGCGACGTGAACGGCGACGGCAACGTCACAGCTGCCGATGTGACCGCGCTCTATGATTTCCTGCTAAACAATGATACCACCAATCTCATAAATGGCGACCAGAACGGCGACGGCAACATCACAGCCGCCGACGTGACAGCAGTCTATACCGTACTGCTGGGGCAGTAGCGCTTCGCGCTGGTTAGCGATTAGTTGGTGCTACGCACCGATTAGTGATTAGGGAGCAATATGCGTGGGAGGATTAAGGACAATTCCCCCACGCTGGTTTTTCTATGTGCGGAGTTGCGCCCTGCGGGCGAAATTGAAGCACTTCGTGCTAAAATTGATGTTGCGCCCTAGGGCGCTAAAATTATTTTAAAATAAAAATTTTAGTGCGGAGCACCATATAAATTTTAGAGCCGCAGGCTCCTTAATTTCCACTCCGTAGGAGTGGCAAAAACTGTAGATGTTGTTGTTAGCTTGTTGTTTTGGTTGTTTTATAAGATGTTTTTTTGAGATTTGCTTAATATCCCATTCACATTCTAATGCTTTTGCTGTGTTTTTTGAGGATTTTTGTGGCTTGCTGGTATGGGTTGGTAGTCACGCTGGCGAAGTAGGCCGCCATGTCGGTGGTGTAGGTACACTTGTAGTAGCCTTTTGTGAACAATTCCTCTTGTGAGAATCCATCGGCAAGCTGCAGCATCTTCTCATGGCTTTGTGCCAGCATCTTGCGTGCGTCGTCTATCGAAGTCGCCTGATGCTTCTCTACCAGCATCTTGTCCATGGCATGATAGTCCTTGCGGTATTCATCGGGCAGATAGTCGCGCTGCTGTCCAGCACGAATGTTTGCCACGAACTCGCACATCAGGTTCTGCCATTCATATATATGTGTTAGCAGGTCGCGAGTGCAGCGGTCATAAATCCATCGTGCTCCGCATTTCTTGGGGTTGTTGCCTTCGCCAAATTCGCTGTTGATGGCTAGTTCACTCATACTGTCGATCTGCGCCAAAAGCGCTTCGTAATCACTTGCCATCGCCGCAATCAAGTCGGTTTTTGTTGAAATTTTTGCCATAAGTCAATTAGTTAACATGCTAATTCAGCATTCAGTTTTTGGGGGCGCTTCGCTTAAAATTTGATTAAAATTATATTGAAAATTTCATATCCACGGAAACAATTTTAATTCCAATTTTCAATAAATTTTAAGCGCGCAGCGCGCCCATTCAAGCATCTAATGCTATTCAGCATTCTGCATTGTGCACTCTGCATTAGATAATCTGCTCCTCGCCGGCGAGGAATGTGCGGGCGATAAGGGGAGTGGTGTAAGCGTAAGGGATGAAGTCGATGCTCGGGATGGGCTTGGTGATGAAGAAGTTCGCCACCTTGCCTGGAGCAATGCTTCCGTAGTCGTTGCTCAGTGCCATCGCTGCCGCGCCGTTGATGGTTGCGGCGTTGAATGCCTCGGCGGGTTGCAGGCGCATCTTGATGCATGCGAGCGAAACCACAAACTTCATGTCGCCGCTGGGCGTAGAGCCAGGGTTATAGTCGCTGGCGATAGCTACGGGCAGACCAGCCGTTATCATCTTGCGTGCGGGCGCGAAGGGCATGTTCAGGAAGAACGAGGTGCCGGGTAGGGCAGTGGGCATAGTGTCGCGGCCGCGCATCATGGCGATGTCTTCGTCGGTCATGCTCTCAAGGTGGTCAACTGAGAGGGCATTGTGCTTTAATGCCACTTCCACGCCTCCAGATGGAGCTAGTTCCTGACCGTGAATTTTGCCACGCATGCCATATTTCAGACCAGCCTCGAGTATGCGCGAAGTCTCCTCGGGCGTAAAGAACCCCTCGTCGCAGAACACATCCACGAAGTTTGCCAGTCCCTCGGCTGCGACAGCGGGCAGCATGTCATTGATGATGTGGTCAACATAGTCGCCCTGGCGACCTGCATACTCGCGCCCTACGGCATGTGCCCCGAGGAAAGTCGATACCACTCTCAGTCGGGTACTCTCCTGTATGCGGGCAATCACACGCAGCATCTTAAGCTCGTCTTGGGTGTTTAGGCCGTAGCCGCTCTTGATTTCGATGGCACCGGTGCCCTTAGCGATTACCTCGCGCACGCGCTCCATAGCTTGGTCGTAGAGCTGCTGCTCACTCATCTCGTGCAGACGGTCGGCGCTGTTGAGGATGCCGCCGCCACGTTTAGCAATCTCGGCATAGGAGAGTCCGTTTATTTTATCTACGAATTCCTGCTCGCGGCTGCCGGCATACACTATGTGGGTGTGGGAGTCGCACCAGCTGGGCATAACGGTGCCGCCAGCGGCATCAACTGTATTGTCAACGTCGGTTGGAGCGGGGCGGTTAGCTACGGTGTCAAACTCGGTGATGATGCCGTCTTCCACGAGCATCCAAGCGTCATGGATGGCGTCGAACTGCGCCATCTCGCTGCCGCATTTTTTCAGCACACCCCCGCCGTCGATACCGGCGAGGGTGGCGATATTCTTAACTAAAAGTTTCATTTACGAAGGAATTGTATAGCTTTCTCAATGAGTGGATACATAATCACGTCGTCGCCAATGAATGGAACCTCACGGCGGAAGTCCTCATGCATCTTCATGATGACAGGTGATGACTTCTTGGGGAAGCGGAACTCCAGTGCCTGAGCGGCGTTGAACAGCTCGATGGCAAGTACGCGCTCGGTGTTGAGTACCACTTTGTAGAGTTTGATGGCTGCATTAGCTCCCATGCTCACGTGGTCTTCCTGGTCTTGACACGAAGGTATGCTGTCGAGGCTCGATGGTGCAGCTAGCGACTTGTTGAGGCTTACCACGCTGGCGGCGGTGTATTGGGTAATCATAAAGCCGCTGTTAAGGCCTGGGTTGGCAACGAGGAAGCTAGGCAGTCCGCGAGTGCCAGATACGAGGCGGTAGATGCGGCGCTCGCTGATGTTGGCGAGTTCGCTCAGCGCGATGGCAAGGAAGTCCATAGGCATAGCAATTGGCTCGCCATGGAAGTTGCCGGCACTGATAATTAGGTTCTCGTCGGGGCAAACTGTGGGATTGTCGGTGGCGCTATTGATTTCGGTGTCGATAACCGATTTCACGTAGCGGATGGTGTCCTTAATGGTGCCGTGCACTTGAGGCACGCAGCGGAAGGAGTAGGGATCTTGCACATGCTCTTTGTGGCCTGCGATGAGTTCGCTGCCAGTAAGTAGCTCTTTCATGTGGGCGGCTGTCTCTAGCTGGCCCTTGTGGGGACGTACCAGATGCACTGCCTCGGTGAATGGCTCAATGCGGCCGTCGTAGGCGTCGAGCGACATGGCGGCAATCTTGTCGGCCCAGTCACTCAGTCGCTCGGCTTGGAGCAGTGACCAAACGGCAAACGAGCTCATGTTCTGAGTGCCGTTCAACAGTGCAAGGCCTTCCTTGCTGGCAAGCTCGATGGGTTCCCATCCTTTAAGCTTGAGTAGCTCGGCAGCAGGCATTACTTTGCCCTCATATTCCACTTCGCCAAGACCCACTAATGGCAGACTCATGTGAGCCAGAGGCACGAGGTCGCCCGAGGCACCAAGCGAACCTTGACGATAAACAACGGGAATCACGCCCTCGTTGAAGAAGTCGATAAGACGCTCCACGGTGTCGAGCTTGCTGCCCGAGTAGCCGTAGCTCAGAGATTGAATCTTGAGCAGCAGCATGATGCGCACTATCTCGTTAGGCACTCGTTCGCCCACGCCGCATGCGTGCGACATCATCAGGTTGATTTGTAGTTGTGAGAGTTGGTCCTTACTTACCTTAACGTTGCACAGCGAGCCAAAGCCAGTGGTCACGCCATAGACAGGCACGTCGCTAGCGGCAATCTGCTCGTCGAGGTACTTGCGGCAGCGCACTATACGCTCACGAGCGTCATCGCTCAACGCTAGTTTGATGTTTTTTTCAATTATTTCACCCACACGCTCTATAGAGAGGTGCTCAGCACTAATGTAATGTGTCATGATTGGTTTTGTTAATGCTAATAGTTGTTTTTTAAATTATGACTGCAAAGTTAGTCATAATTCGCCACATAATGAATAATGTCACAAGAAATAATTTTCTATTTGTGGAAAAAACAAGTGACGCAGTACTTCGTCTCGCAAAAGAAGCACTGCGTCATCTGTTTTTTGAAGTCACTGTCAATAGCGACCTGCCCTTGTCTTATCCATCTCTTCGGAACATTGATACGATGGGTGAGATGGTCAGCATGAAGGTCACTCCGATGGCGATGACGAAGTAGATGATGTCTCGCACGGTGATGACAGTGTTGTCGTTGAATGCAAAGGCCCATACCCAAAATCCCACACACACCAGCACGGCGGCGAGGTAGCACAACCAAGCCAAATGCAGCGCCGACTTGTTTTTCTTGGCGGGCAGTTTGTGCATCACGCGGTGGGTGAACCACTCGTTGGGCTCAGCATTCCAGCCTTCTTGCTTGAGCAAATTGCCCAGTTCTATGTCTTTTTTGTCGCGATTTTTCATAATTTATCAGTTTTGAGTAATCAGTTTTGAGTTTTGAGTTATCAGTTTTCACTGTAACCGATAACCAATAAACAATAACCAAGTTATCACTTGTTCAGCGTTTTTGCCATCTTGTCTTTCGCCCGGTGGAGGTGTGACCTGATGGTGTTTTGGTTCATGCCAGTGATTGTCGCTATCTGCTTGACTGGCAGGTCATCAATGTAGAACAGAGTGACCACCGTGCGCTCTATCTCGCTGAGCTGCGCCATTGCCGTCTTCACGTCCATCGATATCTCGCTGGAGTCGATAGGAGTTGAGAACTGCTCAGGAGCGTTCTCAAGGTCGCCAGTGGGATGCTGGCTGCGCTTGTAGCTGTAGAACTCGTTGTAGCCGATGCGGAACAGCCAGGTGCCAAACCGTGCCATCCCCCTGAAGCTGCGTATCTCGATGTAGGCCTTGACAAATGTCTCTTGCGCCAGATCGTCGCTCAAATATTCGTCGCCCAGAGTGAGGTTCATGAAGAACCGCCTCAGTCGAGGCTGATAGGCCTCGACTAGCGCCCCGAAAGCGCGCCTGTCGTCGGCAAGCACGCATCGAGATATGAGTTTCAGTTCTTCAACTTTTGATAACACGGTTATTGGTAGTTTAGAGTATAGAGTACAGAGTGGAGAGGGAAGAGCGATTATCGCTGATTAATGAATAATGGGTAATGTGTAATGGGTAATGAGGCGTTCCGCTCCTCGACCTCGATCCCCGATAAACGACCAACTATCTGTTTTGGTTAAATTCTGGAGGTGTTTCGGGCATGGGAGGCACGTTGTTAGGGGTTTGCTGTTGTCCCCATTGTTGCCACTGTTGCTGCTCGCCCTGTTGAGGTTGCTGTGGTTGTTGCATCCACTGCTGTTGCTGCCATTGGTTTCTCAGGCTCTGCTGCTCTTGGTAAGTAATGAAAAGCTTACCCAGTCCAATGAACACCACTATCACCATAAGAGCTGCCATAGGTTGCGCACCCAAAATCCAGAAGAAAAACAGCAGTCCGAGTCCCCATGCAGTAATCCTGATGCCTTTCTTGAACGGAGTCCAGTCGGTGATGTTGTTTAGAGGGTTACTGCTTTGGCCATAGTTTGGAGGAATTGTGCCTGGGGCAGGTTGAGAGCCCTCTGACATATCAGAATTGGCGCTAGGAGGAGGCACCTGGGTGACATAAACGTTAGTGGGTTGCTGTGGGGTGTGCAGTGAGCGTTTTCCGAAGAACTCATCGGGCAATGGATATCCAGCCTGGATGGCACGGTCCACAGTTTTGTACTTGCGACGGCGGTGCAGGTAGTAGAACAGCAGCGAGAAGAACACGATAAATACTATTGCGACGAAGAAAGCTCGAGCAATGTCTTGGGCAAGGTCCATGCCTCGCTGTGCCATAGCGTTCACATTCTCAGAGTTAATCTCTATGCTCTCATCCGGTGTGATGCTGAGCACTGTGTCGTCGAGATGCTCATTGATGATGCGGTTGAGATCACTGACATTCACTTCCACGGCGTTGCCATTGTCGTCCTTGACAACTATGCCGTCTTTAGTTAGTTTCACCTTGTCGGTGACATTAGTTTTGCTTTCGTCGTTCTCAGCATTGGCCTGCTTGGCCTCTTCTTGCTCCGAGGCTTTTGCCACAGTCTGCTCGGTGCCGACATTCTTGTGGCTGACATTTTTCTCAGGTTTTGCCTGTGCAGTGGCGAGCACCAGCATTGCCACTAGCATTGTGATAATAATCTTTTTCATATTCTTGAGTTTTTATTGTCTTGGATGAGTTTTTGTCAAATTCATGCCAAAATTAATTGTTTTCATGCATTAGACGCAACAACTTTGGCAAAATGTTGCAACGAAATGAGATTTTTTTTCAAAAATGTCCCAGGCAGAGTGAAGAAGAACATAACTGGGTTTACAATTGCCGCAAAAAAATCGAGTCGAGATAATTTCATGGCTATTTGTGTGAGCTATTTCAGAAAAAAGTTGTATATTTGTAATTTGATTGAAAAACTATTGATATAATAAAAGTTCACAATAGACAATAAGATAGTTATGGCCGAAGTAAAGAAATTTGAGCAAGCGTTGCCTGTGGGGTTTAAGCTTACAGGTGGAGCACATGTATATACCATTGAACAGGTGCTGGGGCAGGGTGGCTTTGGCATTACCTATAAGGTGAAGGCTCGCATCAAGGCGGGAAACATCGCGGTTACCACTCATTTCGCTGTCAAGGAATTTTTCCCGTCGAGCTGTTGGCGCAACGAGGGCTCTACTCAGATGCTCTACTCGCCAACCACCAAGGGCGAGATGGAGGCGTGCCTCAAGGACTTCATCGCCGAGGGCCAGCGCCTGCAACGCATCTGCAGTATCAATAGCAACATCGTGAGCGTGAACGAGGTGTTTGAAGCCAATAACACAGCCTACTTTGTGATGGAATATCTCTCGGGCGGTGACCTGCGCAAATTGGTGAAGGATAATGGCGGAGGCGTGAGCGAAGCGGTGATGTTCAACATCCTCACTCCTATTGCCGGCGCGATTCAGTGTCTGCACGACAACCACATGCTTCATCTTGACCTGAAACCCGAGAATATCGTTATGCGTAAGAGCGACGATGGCGGTCCCGACGTGCCAGTGCTTATCGACTTCGGCATCTCGGTGCATTTCACCAATGAAGGTGCTCCTACCACCACCCGTCCATCGAAGGGTGTGACGCAGGGCTATTCGCCCATGGAGCAGTTTGCTGGAGTCTCCACCTTCGACCCGCGCCTCGATATATACGCCCTGAGCGCCACATGTTACTTCTTGCTCACGGGCCGCGACCCCAAGAGCGCATTTGAGATTAGTGCCGGCACAATCGCTGCCGACCTCAACGGCCGTGCAAGCAAGGTGACTATCGACAACATTGTGCGCGGCATGAGCAAGGACTTCAATAACCGCCCAGCCACTATCCGTCAATTTATGAGTGGCTTCATTGCCAATGCGCCAGCACAACCAGTAAATGCAGGATATTCTACAGTGCGCCAAGGCTATGCGGCTCCTCAAGCCGCTCCCGAAGCCAACTCCGAAACTCGTATGGTTTCAGGCGGCTATGTGCAACAGCAGCCAAGCTACAATCCTCGTACCCCCGTTTATCAATATGAGACAAAACCCAAGTCAAAGCGTGGACTCATTATCGCTCTGAGCGCACTGGCTACAATATTGGTGTTAGGCTTGGCGGCATGGGGGGTAATCGCTTTGACGTCGGGAAGCAGCAAAGGAAAGAGTCACAGCAAAGACGACGAAGAGGAAACTCTGCAATATGCCATTGATAACGACAATTTTGAACTCTTGAAGGAATATGCCGAGATGGACTCGGCGCGTGCTTTCTATCCGCTTGCGATTCTTTATGAGGACGATGAGAATTTTGATGAAGCTTTAAAATGGGCTAAGGCTGCGCTCTACAGTACAGAACTTAGCGATTCGGAGCAACGCAAAGCCAACAAGCTTGTGGAAAGGCTTAACAATGTCATTAATGACGAAAATTATTATCCCAGCATGGCAGAAGATGAGGATTTTTATCCTGATACGGTAATGGAAGTACCATAGAAATAACTGGAAATAGATGAAATTCAGTGATATAATAGGCAATGAGAAGGCTATAGAGCAGGTGCGGCGCATGGTTGACAGCGATCACATCCCTCATGCACTCCTCTTTCATGGCGAGCAAGGCGTGCCAAAACTGGCTCTGGCGATGGCAACGGCGCAGTATATCCACTGCACTAACCGCACGGGTGGCGACTCCTGCGGGATGTGCCCATCCTGCCTCCAGCACCAGTCGATGAACCATGCCGACACGTTCTTTTCCTATCCCATCACCAAAAAGGGCGAAAAGCCTGTGAGTGAAGACTTTGGCAGTGAGTGGAAGAAGTTTGTGGAGAGTGGTGTGATAGCCGAGGACTATGAGCAGTGGCTCACAATAATAGGCAACGAGAACGCTCAGCCGCTCATCTATGCCAGCGAGAGCGACAACATAGTGCGCAAGATGAGCCTTAGCGCCTACACCGCAAAATATAAGGTCCTCATCATGTGGCAAGCCGACAAGATGAATGCTGGCTGTTCCAACAAGCTACTCAAACTCATCGAGGAGCCTGAGCCCGACAGCATATTCCTGCTCACAACTGATAATGTGAAGGCTATCCTGCCCACCATTTTCTCTCGCACACAGCGCATAGAGCTTCGCAAACCCTCGACACAGCAGATTGCAGAACATCTTGCACGCACTCATGACATCGACATCACTGAGGCGCTTGCCATCGCTGCTCCTGCTGACGGCAACGTGGTGCTTGCAATGCGCAACATGGACCACAGTAGCGAGATTCACGACTTCCACCAGCAGTTTGTTGCCCTTATGCGCTTGGCCTACATGCGCGACATGTTGGGCCTGAAAGCCTGGAGCGAGGACATTGCCGACTACAAGCGCGAGAAGTCGCAGCGCTTCCTTAACTATGCCGCCCGCATGGTGCGCGAGAACTATATATACAACCTGCATATCGGCGCCCTCAACTACGAGACGCAGGAGGAATCGCAGTTCAGTAAGAACTTCGCCCGGTTTATCACCGAGGATAATGTTGAACGCATGCTCAAACTCTTCAGCGACGCAGCACGCGACATCCGCGGCAACGCCAACGCCAAAATCGTCCTCTTTGACGTAGCAATTAGAATTACGATACTAATAAAGAAGTAAATCAGGGATCGTGGATCGGAGATCGACGGACGAGGCTGGCCTCGTCCCTACTTAGCACTTAACACTTAAAACTTAACACTTAATTATGGGTTCTTTCCTTCGCCAGGTGGCGCAATATTTTCAGGCTAAGCCTGCTATTCATGACTTTTGTTTTGTGATGCCCAATCACCGTAGTTGCAAGTTTTTGGAGCGTGAGCTCGATATAGAAAGCCATGGAGTGTATCTCATGCCACAAGTGATGACTATCACCGATTTCCTCGCTTCGTTCACAGGCAAAGTGCCCGTGAAGCCCGTCGAGGCGCTTTTCTTGCTATATAAATGCTATACCAGCATTGCCGGGAACGAGAATTACGATTTCGACAAATTTGTCTATTGGGGAAATGTGGTGCTCAACGACTTCAACGATGTGGATATGTATCTCGTCAATGCCGAGAAGCTTTTCAACAACGTGAAAGAGCAGCGCGAGATTCAAGCAAACTATCTTGATGACGACCTCAAGGAGATTATTTCGCATTATTTCAATCTGGGGCTAGAAGGCAAAGAAACCGATAACGAGGAATTTTGGCGAAACTATGAGGGCAATGTTGATGGCGATAGCGTGAAAGCCAACTATCTGAAACTTTGGCAGAGCCTACATAAGCTCTATGTCGACTACAACAATGAGCTTCAATCGCGCGGTCTCTGCACAATGGGAAGGATGTACCGCGATGCTGTGGAGGTAGTAAAAGAACGTGAGTTTAAGAGCAATGAGAAGTTTGTTTTCGTGGGCTTCAATATGCTCTCGACCAGTGAAGTGGCAATCTTCAAACGCCTCAAGCAGCAGGGTAGGGCACTGTTCTTCTGGGACTTGGCATCGACAGCGTTTAACAGGGATGACAGCATAAACAACGGTTCTAAATATGTGAAATTCTTCAGGAAAGAATTCCCTGAGCCTATCGATTTCACTTGCGAAACAATCGCAGAGTTTCCTGAGATAGAAGTGGTGGGAGTTCCCTCTAATGTGGGTCAGGCAAAATATTGTTATCATCTTCTTAACCAACTTATTGACGATGGTATAGTCAATGCTTCGGATGCCATCAACACCGCCCTTGTCCTTCCTGATGATGGTTTGTTGGTGCCATTACTGAACTCGTTGCCGCCTAATATTAAAAAGAAGAATGTGACAATGGGCTATCCATTGAGTGCCAGCGATATCGCATCGCTGATGAGAGTCGTTGCCAAGATGCACAGCCAAGCGCGCAAAAATGCCGCCGGTGAGTGGACATTCTATCGAGGTGACGTGAAGATAGTGCTCTCGCACCCAATAGTAAAGAACTTTTTTGGCGCCGAGGCGTTGGAGTTGCGGCGCGTCATCGCTGAGCAGGGGGCGTTTGCCATTCCGCAGTCCACCTTCGCAAGCACCGAGTTGGCATTGCTTTTCACTACCTTCGGCAAGGAAAATGATGCCGAGGGAGTGAACGAGCTCTTGAAGCTCTATATCAAATTCTGCCAGACAGTGCTTAAGATGATGAAAAATCAGGAGAAAGAATTAGACGAAGACGATGCCAGCAGCGATGCCGAGCAGCCTGTAATGACCATCCAGGAAGCTTTCCTCAACCAATATATTGAGGTTCTTAATCAGCTTATCGATGCTTTGACGAGACATCAGGTGCCTCCATGCGAGTCGTCGGTGTTCTTCCTCATCGACCGCTTGGCAGCGGCGTTCTCCATTCCTTTTGAGGGCGAGCCGTTGCAGGGGTTGCAGATTATGGGAATGCTCGAGACCCGCTGTCTCGATTTCGATAATGTGATCATCCTCTCGGCCAATGAGGGTTTGCTGCCAGGCAAGACGCGAAGCAATTCTTTCATCAGCGATTTCATGCGAAACAACTATGCCATGTCAACCGTCGCCGATCAGGAGATGATGTGGAACTACAACTTCTATCGTCTCATTGGGCGTGCCAAGCGGCTGATTATGGTATATGACACTAGCGACCAACCTATGGGCGGAGGCGAGGAGACGCGTTATGTGCAGCAGCTCGAGTTGGTATACGACTGCCCAGTGCAGCGACGCATGTTCTCCATCACAAGTGCCACGAGCGACCCAATCACCATATTGATGCCTAAACGTGACCATGCTCTTAAGCAACTCAACTCTTTCCGTTGCGGCGTTGGGACGCGTTCTCTATCAGCAAGCTCTATAAAGGAGTATATAAATTGTCAGCTGATGTTCTATTTCAACAAGATAGAACGACTACGTGCAAGTGACGACGATATTGACTTCATGGATGCCGGCACCTTTGGAACCATCGTCCACGACACCCTGCAACGCCTTTATTATCCTAATGTGGATGGTAAGCCGCGCACCGGTGAACATCGCGTAACCTGTGGTGACATCAAGAAATTCATTAAAAATAAACTCGACGTTGTGGTAGAGACGCTTGTCAATGAGGAATATCTGCGCAATAGCAGCAGTGGCTCACTGGTGGGCGAGGCCTCGATAGTGAGTGTCGCGATAAAAAAATATGTGATGTCGGCGCTCAATCACGATATTGCTCTGCTGAGAAACATCGACGACAAAGCTTTTACCGTGCTGGAATGTGAGTGCCAGCATGACATTACACTCAATTATGGTGATGTGGATTTCAATTTCACCTATATTGCCGACCGCATCGACCGCCTCCCTGATGGCACGCTGCGTATAGTAGATTACAAAACTGGCAAGGACACAACAAGCTTCAAGAATGTTGATGAGCTATTTGCTGTTACCACCAAAGAAAAGAACCTGCGAGGAGTTCTCCAGTTGATGCTCTACTGCAACGCCTACGCTCTTGAGAAGAAGACCGATGCGCCAATAATGCCTGTAATCTACAAACTGCGCAACATGAGTGAGGCAGGGGTGATATATAATGGTTCGCAGCTTCAAGACTACCATAAGATTAACGACGAGTTCAAGGCAAAGATGGACAAGCAGATTGGCTCTCTTTTCAATGCTGAGATTCCTTTCGCTCCCTCAACAGACGACAACTCTTGCCACTTCTGCCGTTATAAAAACTTTTGCCGCAGAAAGACGCGGTAGCCGCTCGCGGGGCGAGCTAGTTTTGCAGCTTTGCTAGTTTTGCCGCTTCGCTGGTTCTGTCGCTCGCTTTGCTCGCTAGTTTGCCGCTTTGCTAGTTTGTCGTTTACGGGGCGAGCTAGTTTGCCGCTTCGCTAGTTTTTGTTGCTCGCTATTTTTTTCTGTCAAGATGAAAAAATATTTGTGTATTAGAAAATTATGTTGTACCTTTGCACCGCTTTAAGCTCCCGTGTGATGGGAAATTAAGCTAAACAACTTAATTTTTAGTAACACAAATCGTTAAAAATGAAGACATTTCAATTAAATGGTGAGCCAAGAACTGACCTTGGCAAGAAGGCTGCAAAGGCGCTCCGCGCTAGCCAGAAAATTCCTTGCGTCCTCAATGGCGGCAAGGTAGTAGAGTTAAAAGATGGTAAGTATGAGGGCACTCTCGCCGAGGGCGAGAAGGTCGTAGAGATTGGCCGTGATGGCAAGGCTGTTCTTACCACCGATTTCACAGTAAACTTCAGCGACATCCGTAAGCTTGTTTACACTCCCGATGTTTATATTGTAGCTTTGAATCTCAACGGTGTTGAGAAGATGGCTGTGCTTAAAGACATCCAGTGGCATCCGCTTAACGACAGCATCATGCACCTCGACTTCCTTGAGGTGACTAAGGAGAAACCCGTTATTGTATCGGTGCCTGTTAAGCTCGAGGGTCACGCTGCCGGTGTTAAGGCTGGTGGTAAGCTTTATCTGAGCATGAAGAAGGTGAAGGTTAAAGGTATCTATACCGAGCTTCCTGAGCGCATCGTGGTTAATGTTGACGACATCGCCATTGGTCACTCTATCAAGGTCGGCGACCTCAAGTTCGACAACTATGAGCTCGCAAGTTCTAAGGATCTCGTGATCACTGGTGTTCGTGCTACCCGTGCTGCCGCAGCTGCTGCAGCCGCAGCCGAGGAGGGCGAAGAGGGTGAAGCTGCTGAGTAATCTACTCAAGCGCATTTTCTCACGACGCTCAAGCAGTGAAGCAACCGAATCTCAAGAAACTACAGAACAAACTATGAAGTTCTTGATTGTTGGACTGGGAAACATTGGTGCAGAGTATCAAGATACCCGTCACAACATAGGTTTTACAATATTGGATGCCTTTGCCGAGGCGTCCAATGTTGTTTTTGCCTCGGCACGTTATGGTGCTGTGGCACAGATGCGCCTCAAGAACCAGCAACTGGTGCTCTTGAAGCCGTCAACCTATATGAACCGTAGCGGAGAGGCTGTGCGTTACTGGATGCAGAAGGAGAAAATCGCACTCGACCACCTGTTGGTGATTGTCGATGACCTGGCGCTGCCTTTTGGCACTTTGCGACTGCGTGGCAAGGGCGCTGATGGTGGCCACAACGGCCTGAAGAATATCAACGAGTTGCTAGGCTCGCAAAACTATGCGCGCTTGCGCTTTGGCATAGGAAACGACTTCCCCGAAGGGGCACAGGTTGATTATGTGCTTGGCCCGCTCACCGTCGAGGAGCGAAAAATGCTCCCCGAGCGCTTGGAAAAAACTACCGGAGCCATTAAAGCTTTTTGCCTCAGTGGCTTGAGCTTCGCTATGACTAATTACAACAATAAATAGTTATCAGTTTTGAGTTGTCAGTAATGAGTTTTTGCACTGGCAACTGAAAACTGACAACTGAAAACTGACAACTATCATGACTGAAATGCGAATTGATAAGTGGCTATGGGCTACGAGGGTGTTTAAGACCCGCTCGCTGGCCACTGACCAGTGCAAACTTGGTCGCGTGACCATCAAGGGCATGAACGTGAAGCCGTCGCACAACATCAAGGTGGGTGACGTGATAGAGGTGCGCAAGCCGCCTATCACTTTCACCTTTGAGGTTGTGGGGTTGCTCAATAACCGAGTGGGCGCAAAGTTGGTGCCTAATTACCTGAAAAACCTCACTCCCGACGACCAGTACAAGATCCTCGAGATGGCCCGCATCGGTGGCTTTGTGCGTCGTCAGAAGGGTATGGGCCGTCCAACCAAGAAGGAGGGTCGAGAGATGGCGGCGTTTGCCGACGAAGCATTCTTCGATTTTGACGACTTTGACGACGAGAACCCATTATGGACAGAAGAGGACGAGGCCCAACTTGAGTCGCAGCGATAGATTTGCGTTTTTTGTTGGTTTAATCGTTTCGCGAAGCATGACATTACCATTTTTTGGTGTTGTCATGTTTTTTTCTTTCAAATTATTTTTTGTTTTTAAAATAATGTGTAATTTTGTGAGTTGAAAATTTACGGACAAAATTATTCATTCTTTTTTATTAACCATTAAACTTAACGCAATGAAGAAATTTTTACTATTATTAGCGTTGTGTGCTTCATTTAGCATGATGGCACAAGAGACTGAGGTTATCAAGGGCATCCTGCCTTCTGGATTGACCTCTAGCGTAGATGAGGGTAATGCTACCTTCAAGTTCTACTCTAACAGCGCAGCCGAGAGCGCTCAGCTTATATTCTCTGACGCTACTACTGGCGAAGATGTTGGAGTCTATGACCTGACTGGTGTTGTTGAGGGCGACAACGAGTTTGTAATTCCCATTGCTGACCTTCCTGGTGAGGACGGACAGGTTCTGAACTGGGCAGTGAAACTTGTGGGCAAACCCATCACAGAGTACACTCTCATCAACAATCTGGATGACTTCAACTACACCTACACGTTCAACACTGTTGACAACAACCCCGAGAGCGACTTCTTCGGTCGCATCTATGTTGGTCATCGTCCCGGTAGTGCCAATGCCAACAATGGTCTCTGGATTCATAATCCTGACTACTCCTTAGTGAACACTGAAGTTATCAATACTCGTAACGATGGAAAAATTTTAGGCAGTAACTTTAGAATGGGTATTGATGCAGAAGGAAAAGTTTACATATCTGACTGGAGTGATGGCAACTCTGGTGTGGTTGTGTTTAATCCCGCTGAACCTGATGCCGGTTTAAAAGCAATCTTTGCCAATGAGGACGGCACATTCCTTAATCGTGACGGAGATGGTTTGCTCACTAACAACGATGGAGTAGCAGTCGCAGGTTCGACTCCCAGTGTTGCAATTGCTGGTTCTGGTGCTAACACTAAAATGTATGTTTACAATGAGGATTTAATTATCAGTGGTTCGGGAAACAACCTGAGTGTTTACAACATTGGCAAAGAGGATGGAAGCATTGCTTCTACATGGAACAGTGCTCCAAACGTAACCTATGCTATTGGTGCTTTACAAGCCAACACTAATGGAAGTATAGTCCCCGATGAGGCTCCTGGTGGTGTATGGGTAGGTCAAATTCGAGCTGCTGGTCAGAACAATACAGGTGTGCCATCATTGATTTATATCAATGCAGAAGGAGAAGTTGTCTATAATTCGGGCAATCAATCTGATATTCTTAATGGTTCTCAAGGAGCAGGTTTCGCAATTACACCTGATGGGAACCGCTTAGTAATCAGTGATGGAAGCACAAAGATCAGTTTCTATGATGTTATATGGACCGATGGTGCTCCATCGTTGTCTTATGTTGATCAGTTTACTCCTGCCGCAGGAATTGCAATGAGTAATGGTCGTATCTTACAGATGAACTTCGACTATGCTGGCAACCTAATCATGAGTGGTGCCAAGGTTGGTATCTATTCTATTCCAACCGAAGAGAACGTTACTATAGTTCCTGCAAAGAAGGCTTTGACCATAACAAAGGTTGCTGAGGAGCCTACTGGCATCGAGGAAATGTATGTTGTTGGTACTTTCAACGGCTGGAGCCAAGAGGATGGTATGATTGAACTCGTAGAGAACGAAAGTGCATTTGAGGGCACTCTAGACCTTGAGGCTGATGCAGAGTTCAAGCTTATCACTCCCAACGGTGAAGGCTGGAAATGGTTCGGTGGTGAAGACGCTAATGGCGTTGGATACTTCCTCATTAACGAAGATCTGTTTAATGCACCTATCTCACTCGTTGATGGTGCAAACTTCAAGGTAGAAGAAGCTGGAAACTTCACCATCAGGGTTATGGAGCAAGGCAATAAGGCCGTTCAAGAGCCTCTCGTAATGGTGGTAACCAAGAATGCTCCACAAGCAATCACTACCATCAGCAACGACAAGGTTGATAATGCATGGTACAACATGAGCGGTATCCGCTTCGAAAGCAAGCCCGCCGCTCCAGGTATCTACATCCACAACGGCAAGAAGGTTATTATTAAGTAATAATTTCTTCCTATAAATAACAAAATGCACCTGCGTTGGATTATGCAGGTGCATTTTTTAGTTTGCAATCGGGTTTAATATTAGAAAAATCACATGTAAAGTTTTTGGTTCTCGAAATCTACTTCGCTCTCGAGTTGTGTTACGAAGTCGTCGAGGACATCGCGCTCCACGTCGCCTAGGCTGAACTCCTTCTCGGCGTCTTTGCGTATGAGATTTATCCATTCTCGGCGGGCTTCCACATAGTCGGCATGGATATGCTCCACTGTCTCGGCATCGAGGTTGTCGATGTGGTAGTAGTCGAGTATCATGCGATAGGTCCACGCCCAGCGGTATTCATCGTAGTTTTTGTGAATATTGATGAAGCGTGTGAGCACGTCCTCTATTGACTCAAGCCTGCCATCAATTACATCGTTGACGAGTCGCTGCTCTTCGCTCACGGGCAGCAACATTCCCGAGAGATCGGCCCAGTCGCCCTCGCCTGCAGTTGATGCGGGCACTACAGGGCGATGACGCTTGAGCACGGCACCCATATAGATGCGCAGCGCCAAGTCGTAGTATTTAATTCCCTTGCGCAGCAATGGGGCTTTGATGACATACTCGTGGTAGTTGTAGGTGCTCACGTTGTCACCGCTGGCGTCACGCAGTTTCTCAAGAATTTTCTTGCCTCGCAGCACCTCGCTTATGGAGAATGGGCTCAACCAGTCGAAATTGACGATGCTTTTGCGGTCGGCAAGGCGACGCTTGTCGCGCTTGGGCCACTTGCGGATATCGCGGTAGAGTCCTACGGTGGCGAAGTTGCGGCCAGGCACGAGATACATAGTGTCGCTGTAGGCGATAAGGTAGGAGAACGGCAGGTCGCGGGTGTCGGGGTGATACATCAGTTTGCCAAATAGCACGCTGAAGGTGCCAATGTTGGCAGGCATGAGCAGGTAAGCGCCACTAGCTGTCTTGGTGCCTCGTTCAAGGATGCCGTAGTGCATTGGGCCCATCTTGTAGGCATGGTTGCTGAAGTTGGTCGCCGAGCCAGCGTTGTAGAACGAGAACTGTCCGCCAATGAGCAGCGAACTCTTGTGATGGCTCACGGTGAATGGTCCGCAGAAGGCGGCACACGCCTCGCCATTCGACATGTAGCTGTTAGCGAAGAACACGCTACTTGCTGCGGTGAAGCCGTTGCTCAGTTCGCACGCTTCACCCACCATGCAGTCAACTATCTTCACGCTGTTGATAATCTTTGAGCCGCCGCTGATTATCGAGTTTTCGCAAATCACTCCGGTGCCAATGGTGATGGGGTTGTTGATGGCACTGCTGATGGTGCAGTTGCTGATGCGCGACGCACCCTTGATGTGGCTGCCGTCGCCTATCACGGCATCGGTAATCTCGTTGGTGTTGATGATAGTAACATTGTTACCAATAGTGCAACAATCTACTTTTTTGGATTTTATAAACTTATCTACAAGCTGGGTTATCGCTTTCTGGAAGGCAGTGTTGCACTGTTGCTTAACCATGAGTGCAGCCAGCTGGCTGTTCAGACCGTTGAAGAGGACGAGGTTGCCTTTGCCCACCTCGTTGAGTACTGATATCAAGTTGCCTTGACCGAAAGTGGCGTCGGGACCCGTGCTCTCGATGGTGCACACGTTAGAGATGTGGCATTTGTCGCCAATCTTCACGTTATTCATGAAGTTGCCGATGTTCTCAATAAGGCAGTTATTGCCAATGGTGACGTTGCGCAGCGTGGCATTGCTGATGCCACAGCGCTTCACAAAGCCGTCGCTCACCTCGATGCTGCCACTGCAGTCGCCAATGGTGATGTGACCGTAAAACGTCACGCGGTGAATGCAGGCTGGGTTGAAATGTGATGTCACATTAATACTTTTCCAATTTTCGGCTTGACAGCCGTTGGCTTTTAGGCACTCTATCTCATCTTCATTAAGAAAACGATAGGTTATTGGTTGTTCCATTTTTATAATCAGTTATTGTTTCTAATCCTTTTTCGGCCACAAAATTAGGCAATAATATCAACATAGGCCTAAATCACGAGCCCCTTTAACCTATATTGCGAATCATAACCATTTTTTCAAGAAAATGGGGGGGTGATTTGTTGCTAGCTTGCGCTATTGAAAAAATCAATGGCGAAGTCGTGGTGGCCTCGCCATTGATGTATGACTAATAAATAGATAATTAACCTTTTTAATGTGATTAATAAATAAAAAATAAGTTGTTCAAAGCATTAATTAGTAAAAGGTGGTGGCTATAAATAATGCACTTTGCTATGAATAGCCCCCACCTTGAGGAGTTTTAGTTTGCGGGAGTTAGAGTTGCAGTGTACTCACCTGGGCAAATGAGGGTGAGAGCCACCTTGTAGGTGCCAGCCTCTACAACGATGTTGTCACCGTTCATAACGAGGTTGTTGAGAGCACCACCAAAGTTGATTTCCCAGCCACCATTTGCGCGGAACTTGATATTGCCGGCAGTGAGTGTAACGTCGGCTTCCCAAGCGTTGGTCTCTGCATTGTAGGTGAGAGCAGTCTCAGCCTCCCAGCCACCAGGAGTGGCGTCGCCAATGATGCCCATTGATGTAATGTCGGTAACGCTGTAGGTCAACTCGCCGATGTTGGCGTTAACATAAACGAAACCATTGGCTTGGATGTTGGCGCCACCTGCAACGAGATTGCCGTTTGAGCCACCCCAGTTGGTAGCCCAGCTGCCTTGATTCTTTTGAATCTTGAACTCGCCAGTAGCGTTAAAGAATCCGTAGTAGTCGTTGGCGTCCTTAACTGATGCGAGCTTGCCGCCATTGCCGCTCCAACCGTCGGCAGTACCAGCGATGTAAACGTAGTCGTACTCGGCATTAGGATCTACAATTGGCTCCTGACCATCGGTAGTGATGGTGTAGGTGAGATTCTCAACATCGATAGTGATGTCGAGATAAGTGCAGTTGTAAGAACCTGGGATGCAGAACGCGCCCTGGTTGCCCTGAACGAGATTTCCGCTCAATGCGCTCTCGCCGTCGGTAGCAGCACTCAAGAAATCACCACTCCAGAAGTCAGCAAGAGCATAGTTACCCTCGGCAGCGATCTTGAACCAGAAGTCGTCGCTCACGTTGTCAACGTGGATTGAGTAAATGTTGGGGTTGTTGGCATCTTGAACGAAAGGATAATTCATGTCGGTAGTTGACCAGTCGTTGTTGGTTCCTACTAGGTACCAGCCGTCGCCACTAGGCTGCTGGGGAGTGAATTCGCCAGTGATAGTGAGCTTCATGTTCTCAAGGTCGAGGCTCAGGTTAAAGGTACCTGGAGCAATCTGGATTGCCTGATAATTCTCTTTGGTAAGAGGAATCTCGGTGTTAAGCAGTTCCTCTGTTACAAGGAAGTTGCCGTCGCCCTGAGCACCGAAGCGATATCCCGCGATGCCATCCCAATCGTCAGCAGTCTCAGCAAGCTTGGTGGTGAAACCGAAGTAGCTGAAGCCACTCTCCTTGGTGGTGATAGCTGCAGTGTAAATATTTCCATCTTCGCAGGTCATCTTTACACCAACAGTTGGATCCCAGCTGTTGCCGTTCACCTCACCAAGGATGTAAACATTCTCTGGTATAGGTGGCATAGTTGGATAAACTGTCAGAGTCATAGCCTCAAGATTAACTTCGAGAATATATTTTCCAGCTGCAATCTTGAAGGCCTGAGGATTCTCGTAAGTGAGGGGCAATGGAGTTTCAAACTGTTCGCCAATAATTAAGAAGCCATCGCTCTCAGAACCAAAGCGCTGGTCGGCGATAGCATCCCAATCATTATTGTTCTCGGCAAGAGCCTTGGTAAAGCTAAAGTAGCTGTAACCGTCGTTCTCGCCGGCAAACTCTACTAAAGCAGTGTACATTTTGATTCCTTCAAATTCCGAGTATTCCATCTTCACGCCAGTGGCAGCGCCCCAAGTGTTGCCGTTAACTTGGCCAAGGATGTAAACATCGGGCTCGGGCACATAATTACCAAGCAAGATGTCATAGATAAAGGTAACATCGGCTGCAGTAACGTAGCCGTCATTGTTAACATCGGCAGTGGCCTCATACTCTGTGCTGTTGCCAAGCAAAATGTCATAGACGCAAGTAACGTCTGAGGCAGTTACATTGCCGTCGCCATTCACATCGCCCTTCACTTCAGCATTTGCGTAGTGAGAGATTGCGAAAATTCCTGCAAAAGCAAGAACTGCCGCAAATAACGATTTAAGTAACTTTTTGTTCATAAATGAATGATAAGTTTAAGTTGATGAATATAAATGGTATTTGTCTCTTGCCCTTATAATGAAAGAGGGCATTATTATCAGCTACAAAAGTATATAATAATTCTCTAATTATCAACGAAAATGCTTCGCATTATTCATGTGGGAAAATGCAAAGGTTTGCATTTGACGCTCGCTGATACTTGCTGGTTTTGGGATTTTGGGTACAAAAAAACTCCAAGCGGCGCCTGGAGTCTTTTCTTACGTTCTAACGGTGCATCACTGCAACAGAACTTATATTGTTTTATTACGAAAAAGTTAATTACAAACTAAAAAAGTTTGAAGCTAGATTTATTATTCGCTACTTTGACTACGATTTATGCAATCGGTTTAATTAAAAAATCAGGTTTAACCTTTCTTAACTTTAAACTTTTTTTATCTTACTGAGTCTGACCATGTCTGACAAAGTCCGACTATGTCTGACGAAAACTAATAATGTAAAAACATCTTATACTTATCACCCAAACAGATATTGGAATGCCTCTTCCACTTTTGAGGCTTCCACTATCTTGATTTTTAGGCCTTTGGTAGAGACTCCCTTGAGGTTGTTGCGAGGGATGATTATGGTGTTGAAGCCAAGTTTCTCGGCTTCGGCGATGCGTTGCTCAATGCGGGTGATTTGGCGGAGTTCGCCACTCAAACCTACCTCGGCACTGAAGCACACTCCATGCTGGATTGCGATATCGACATTAGAGGAAAGGATGGCGCAAATTACCGCCAGGTCGAGTGCTGGGTCATTGACTTTAAGTCCGCCGGCAATGTTGAGAAACACGTCTTTTTGCGCCAGTTTGAATCCCACTCTCTTCTCGAGAACGGCAAGCAGCATGTTCATGCGCCGCTGGTCAAAGCCTGTTACCGAGCGCTGTGCGGTACCGTAGGCTGCCGTACTTACCAGTGCTTGCACCTCGATGAGGAATGGCCGAGCGCCGTCGATGGTCACACCAATTGCGGTGCCCGAGAGGTCTTGGTCCATTGCCGAGAGCAGCATCTCGCTGGGGTTGGTGACCTCGCGCAGCCCCGTCTCACGCATCTCGTAGATGCCCATCTCGCTCGTTGAGCCAAAGCGGTTTTTGATAGAGCGCAAGATGCGGTACATATAGTGGCTGTCGCCCTCAAACTGCAGCACTGCATCGACGATGTGCTCCAGCACCTTGGGGCCGGCTATGGTACCTTCCTTGTTGATGTGTCCAATGAGGATAACTGGCACGCCGCTGGTTTTGGCATAACGAAGGAATGCGGCGGCGCACTCGCGCACCTGGCTCACCGAGCCTGCCGCACTGTCGAGTTCGTCGCTGGCTATAGTCTGAATGGAATCGATAATAACTAGGTCGGGGTCACTTTCCTTGATGCTGGCGAAGATGCTCGAGAGCGACGTCTCGCAGATGATGTAGCACTCGCAGTCTTGGTCGCTGCCGGCGATGCGGTCGGCGCGCATGCGAAGCTGCTGTGGACTCTCCTCGCCACTCACATATAGCACCTTGCGGCTGCGTATGCGCAACACATTCTGCAGCACTAGCGTGCTCTTGCCAATGCCCGGCTCGCCACCAATCAGCACAATCGAGCCTGGTACCAAACCTCCACCGAGCACGCGGTTGAGTTCGCCGCTGGGAAGCTTGATGCGCGGTAATTGCTCAGCCTTGATATCATTGATTTTCACAGGCACAGCGCTCTTGCGATGGCCGTTGTCGTCGGTACCAAACAGCACGCCCTTGCTTGACTTGGGCGCCACAGGCTCCTCGATATAGGTGTTCCATTCGCCGCACGAAGGGCACTTGCCTATCCACTTAGGCGACTCCGCCCCGCAGTTTTTGCAGAAATATGTAGTCTTAGTTGTCTTCTTTGCCATAGTACTAGTTTTTGTGCCACAAAGGTAATCAAAAAGTTGCAACAAAGCAAAAAAAGAAAAATATGAATAATATGTGTAATTTTTACACAAATGTCTTGGAGGTTTGAAAAATCTTTTGTAACTTTGCAGTAGTAATGAGGTTACATCCTCGAAGTTTTAGTTTGAATAATAAAAGTATTATGAATAATATTCAAGACAGAGTTAGAGGTTCGCTGATTGGCGGGGCGATTGGCGACGCTTTGGGATATCCTGTGGAGTTTATAGGCTCTTTAAAGGGCATACAGTCAAAATATGGTGAGCGTGGCATCACGAGGCTTAACATTGAGAAAAAAAGTGGAAAAGCGGTAGTCTCTGACGATACGCAGATGACGCTTTTCACGGCTAATGGTTTGCTAAATGCTAAGCAAAAAGGCATTAGTATGAAATACGGCATTTGTCGTGCCTACGTTGAATGGTATCTAACCCAAACGGGAGAGAAATCCAGCAAATTCAACGACTGCTGGATTAGCAGTGTGCCTGAATTGAACGTGCGTCGTGCTCCAGGCAACACCTGTATGTCTTCTCTGTATGCCATCTTTAAAGGCGGGGAGCCCTACAACAGCAGCAAGGGATGCGGTGGTGTGATGCGCATCGCCCCAATTCCTCTCTATGCTGCTGTTGACTCGAGGATGGAGATATTAGATGCTGACAGATTGGCTGGCGATGCCGCTGAGATAACTCATCAGCATCCTCTTGGCTATATCCCAGCGGCATTGATGGCCCACATTATCTATCGCCTTGCACTGGATGAACAGCCAACACTATCAAGCCTGAAGCATTATATCGTTGAGGGCATGGAGACTCTGGAAAAACTATATCCCGAGAATCCTAATGATGTTCATTATATGCAGAATCTTGTGAAAAAGGCTGTTAACTGTTCCGAGAATGATGCCCCCGATTTTAAGAACATCATCTCACTTGGTGAGGGATGGGTTGGCGATGAGGCTTTGGCAATCGCCCTTTACTGCTGCTTGCGGCATTTCGATAGTTTTGAGGACGCTCTCATTGCATCGGTCAATCATGGCGGCGACAGCGACAGCACAGGTGCTGTAACAGGCAACATCCTCGGCGCTGCGGTAGGTTATGATGCTATCCCGCAGTATTACAAAAATGACCTTGAAATGCATGACTTCATCCTCCACATGGCCGATGACCTGTATCTTGGAGAGGTGACCACTATGTAATTTGAAACGAGATTTGTCGTTGCTCTCTTCATTTTATTGTCTCATTTTTTGTAGTTTTGAGAAAAACACTTATCTTTGTAAACGATTTGAATTTTGTGTTTACAAATCTGCTATATCAATTGACTAAACAAAAAAACTGATAACTAACAATTAAGAACTATTATGAAACTACGATTCACACTTATTTTGCTTGCAGTGCTCACTACTGCTTCGATGCTCAGTGCACAGAACAATAAGCGCATGGCGCAGATTCGTCAAGCCTACGCCGACAGGTTGGAGATAATGAACAACAACCCCTATGGTGATATGCCTTTTAACGAAATCAGTGTTGACGTGGCACAAAATATGCCTGGCTCGGGAATGCGCGAGGTACACGACAAGTACTATTTCACACAGGAGCAGTACAGCGCCGATGGCTCAATGTGCAGCCAGCTCTACTTCGCCACTAGCACCGTCACCTACGCTATGGGTATGCACAAGTGGTACTGGGAATTTCTTTGGGACTCGATGGAGGGTGACCCCATGTTTGCGCTGCTCGTGCGTGATGAAGGTGGCGTGAAGAAAGAGTATCGCTTCTACTTCGAGAACGACAAGCTCATCAAGGCTGACCCCGAGCTAAAGCAGTGGCCCAAGGATGACAGTAAAAGCCTCCATCCAGAAGTTATTAAAAAACCTGCCGACGTGCTGAAACTCATGAAAGAGAAACAGGCCGAGTTTAAGGTGCTGATTAAGGAGTAATAATTTTCTCACTATATTTTTTGTTTGCCAATTACCCGCAATATTTT
>JAFZUL010000113.1 GCA_017618355.1 Muribaculaceae bacterium | reverse complement strand
GCTCTTGAGCTTAGCGTCGGCAGTGTCGGCCATAAGCTTCTTTGCCTCCTCTACCTGCTCGGGAGTCATGTAACCCTTGCGAACAGCCTCGTCTTGATGCTCCTCGGTAGCGCAGTAATAAGGATTGAAACCAGCCTTCTTCAAAGCGTTCTCAACAGCCTTCTGCACCTGCTCGCTCTTGGTCTTCTCGATAGCGATACCAGTCTCCTCGTCAATTACATTCTGAGGAATCTGCTCGCGGCTAGCGGCAACAGGGCGCATAGCAGCAACCTGCATAGCTACAGCCTTACCAATCTCCTCGCTTACCTCAGCGTTGAAGGCAACGAGAGTAGAGAGCTTCTTGTTGAAGTGGTTGTAACCAGCGATGCCAGCAGCCTCAAGGCACTCATAAGCGCCAAGCTCCATCTTCTCACCAGTGATACCGCTCAAAGCAGTAATGTGCTCAGCAACGGTAGCGCCATCGAAGGTGAAGTTCTTGAGGTCGTCAAGTGTCTGAACCTTAGCGGCAACAGCCTCGTCGAGGATACGGTTAGCGAGGGTGACAAACTTCTCAGTTCCAGCCACGGGCTCGGTCTCGCACTTAAGTGCAACGATAGCACCAAAGTTTCCCACAACCTTGCACTTGGCAATACCCTCGGCTGCAGTGCGGTCGCCACGCTTAGCAGCGATAGCCTGACCACGCTTGCGGATAATCTCCACAGCCTTGTCCATATCATTCTCGGCCTCGATGAGAGCCTTCTTGCAATCAACCATACCAGCATTGGTAATCTCGCGTAACTTCTTTATGTCGTTAATTGAAACAGCCATAATAGTGTTTTAAAATTATAAATTATTACCTAAATTAGTGAACTCTTGAGAATTACTCAGCCTTAGCTTCTTCCTCGGCCTCAGCTTTAGGAGCTTCAACCTCGGCGGCAGGCTCCTCAGCAGGAGCTTCGGCAACGGGCTCTTCCTTTACCTCAGCCTTAGGAGCAGCTTTGCGGCGTACTCTCTCGCGACGGGGCTTAGCCTCGGCAGCACCCTCGTTCTCTTCCTCGATAGCCTCGTCCTTGTTGTCGATCTTCTCGATCTTGCGCTCCTCAATACCCTCGGTGATAGCCTCACACACGGTGTTAAGGATGATGTCGATCGACTTAGATGCGTCGTCATTGGCGGGGATTACGAAGTCAACATTTTCGGGGTTGCTGTTGGTGTCAACGATACCAAATACGGGAATACCCAGACGGTTAGCCTCGGCAACGGCAATGTGCTCTTTCAACACGTCAACAACAAAGAGTGCTGAAGGCAGAGCCTTCATCTCGGCGATAGAACCAAGGTTCTTCTCGAGCTTTGCACGCTGACGGGTAATTTGAAGGCGCTCACGCTTCGACATGTTGTCGAATGTGCCATCGTTAGCCATCTTGTCGATAGAAGCCATCTTCTTCACAGCCTTGCGGATAGTGGGGAAGTTGGTAAGCATACCGCCTGGCCAGCGCTCAACAACGTAAGGCATTCCAACCGAAGTAGCGCGGTCGGCAACGACTTG
The DNA here is from genome assembly GCA_017618355.1 of Muribaculaceae bacterium. GTDB lineage: Bacteria > Bacteroidota > Bacteroidia > Bacteroidales > Muribaculaceae > Sodaliphilus. The sequence continues at coordinate 6,481 of JAFZUL010000113.1, read as the reverse complement.
CTTAGCTTGCTTTTTAGTGGCAACGAATAAAACCTTGCGGCCACTCTTAGCAATGTTCTTGAGGGCAACGGCAGCTTCTTCAAGCTTAGCCTGAGTCTTGTAGAGGTCAATAATGTGGATACCATTACGCTCCATAAAGATATAGGGAGCCATGGCGGGGTTCCATTTACGTTTCAGGTGACCAAAGTGACAGGTAGCGTCGAGTAATTGGTCAAAATTTGGTGTTTGCATTGTTTAAAAATTTGTTTTGTTTACGTTCAACTTAATCAATCGCATAGTAGCCAGCATGTTTATATAATATATTAATGTGTGACATGCAGAGTCTATGCAATTTGGATACTAAACTCTGTTTCGTTCCAGAGCAAGGCGTTGAGACAAGTGGTTATCGGTTATGGTTTATCGGTTATGGTTTATCGGTTATTGTTGAAGATCTGATAACTGATAACTGACAACTGATAACTAAAAATATTAACGCTTGCTGAACTGGAAACGCTTGCGGGCCTTGGGCTGACCGGGTTTCTTGCGCTCTACGGCACGTGGGTCGCGAGTCATGAAGCCTTCCTTGCGAAGCGCGCTCTTGTCCTCGGCGTTGATCTTCACCAGAGCACGAGCGATAGCCAGACGCAGAGCCTCAGCCTGTCCCTTGTAACCACCACCAATGAGGTTAACCTTGATGTTATACTTCTCAGTTGCCTCGAGGGTGTTCAATGGCTGCTTAACGATGAATTGAAGAATTGGAGATGGGAAGTATTCTTCAAGTGTACGCTTGTTGATTGTGATCTCGCCATTACCTTCGCTAACATACACGCGTGCGATAGCTGCTTTACGACGACCTACTGCATTAATCTGTTCCATACTTCCAATTATTTAAGTTTATTGATATCAATTACTTTAGGTTGCTGAGCCTCGTGTGGGTGTTCTGAGCCATTGTAGATATACACATTGTTCAGAATCTGGGCGCCAAGCTTGTTTTTGGGAAGCATACCCTTAATCACATGGAGGAACAAGGGGTGCTTGCCGCGCTGGTTGCCACGAGCCTTTGCTTGATGAATCTCCGACTTCTTTTGGAGGATGGCAGGGGTCGCATAACGCTGACCACCGGGATAGCCTGTATAGCTAACATAGGTGCGGTCTTCCCACTTATTACCAGTGAGCTTAACCTTATCGGCGTTGATGATAATAACATTGTCACCACAGTCAACGTGTGGTGTAAAACTGGGTTTGTACTTGCCGCGCAAGATTTTCGCTACTTTTGCGCACAAACGACCCAGTACCTGATCGGTAGCATCTACTACTACCCATTCTTTCTGTACGTCTTCCTTACGGATAGACATGGTCTTGTAACTTAAAGTGTTCACTTTTTAAAATCCTGATTAAAAATTAATTAAATCTTCAACAGAGCGCACAATGACACGGCCAAATGTCACTCTCTGGCACGCTGCTGAAATTATCTTGGATATAATCGGCGTGCAAAGGTACAACATTATTTATTATTAAAGCCATCACACCATGCCAAAAATGCCTCACAAATACCATATTTATAAAACATTAACAATATTAACAAATATTAGTTGCTGAATAACAATAGCTATGCAGAAAACTAGCGACGCAACAAGACTAGCAAGCGCAGCGAAGCAAGAAAAAAGCGAGCACGGCGAGGCGGAAAAACCTAGTTTGAGCAAAAGTGGCACTCGTTTTGCTTATATGATTATTTTGAGTAATTTTGCAACCCGAAACACATAATATATAATGATAGATTTTAATAAAGACTTAGATTATGAAATGAACGATGGTGGCACGCATGCCATTCCCATCTTTGCCGAGATACATGCCAATAGTGATGACAAGCTACTGAAAGAAAAGGAATTGAAAGATGTTCCCATCCTTGCCTTGCGCAATATGGTGCTCTTCCCTGGCATGACAATGCCAGTGATGGTGGGCAGGACAAAATCGCTTAACGCCATAAAAGATTCACAACGCACAGGTGAACCTTTGGCAGTAGTTTGCCAAATTGACAGCGATGTAGATGACCCTGACAAAAACGACCTCTACCCCGTCGGAACAGTTGCTGAGGTGATAAAAGTTCTCAAACTGGCCGATGACTCCACCAACGTCATATTACACGGCCGCTCAAGCTTTATCCTTGAGGACATCACTACCCGCGAGCCTTACATGCGTGGAAACATCTCGCTCTTCAACGAGAAATTCCCCAAGAAGAATGATGGCGAGTTTGAGGCTATCATCAGTTCCATCAAGGAGTTGACCTACGACATGCTCAACAAGATGGGCGACTCGGGTAAGGAGATGAAATTTGCCATCACAAACATCGACGACCCAGTGTATCTGATGCACTTCTTGGCTACAAATATCCCCTTTGAGTCACGCGACAAGCAAATGCTACTTCAGGAAAGCGACATTAAGAAACGCGCCTACCACCTCTTTGGCATCTTGAGCAAAGAGGCACAGCTCATTGACCTGAAGGCTAGCATACAGCTGCGCACCCGCGAGGACCTTTCGCAGCAACAGCGCGAGCACTTCCTTCAGCAGCAAATACGCACTATTCAGGAAGAGCTGGGCACAAACGACGACGACATCCCCGAACTCGAGAAACGTGCCAAGGAGAAAAAGTGGGACGAAAACACCCAAAAGCACTTTGAGAAGGAACTCAAGAAACTCGAGCGGCTCAACCAGCAGTCGCCCGATTACTCCACGCAATATGCCTACCTCGATACCATGCTTAACTTGCCATGGAACGAATATACCAACGACAACTTCAACCTCAAGAAGGTGGAGACTAAACTCAACCGCGACCATTACGGACTTGAGAATGTGAAAGACCGCATACTCGAGCATCTGTCAGTGCTCAAATTGCGTGGCGACCTCAAGGCGCCAATCATCTGCCTCTATGGACCTCCTGGAGTGGGAAAGACATCGCTGGGACGCTCAATCGCCGAGGCACTCCACCGCAAATATGAGCGCATCTCGCTTGGCGGTCTGCACGACGAGGCCGAGATTCGCGGTCACCGTCGCACCTACATCGGTGCCATGCCTGGTCGCATCGTCGAGGCGATGATGAAATGCAACAGCAGTAATCCAGTGATAGTGCTCGATGAGATAGATAAAGTGGGCCAAGACTTCAAGGGTGACCCCGCATCGGCATTGCTCGAAGTGCTCGACCCAGAGCAGAACGGACATTTCCACGACAATTACCTTGACGTGGACTACGACCTCTCGAAGGTTCTCTTCATCGCCACTGCCAACAACCTCGGGACCATCTCCAAGCCTCTACTCGACCGCATGGAGGTGATAGAAATCAACAGCTACATCCCTGAGGAGAAAATAGAGATTGCTCGCAAGCACTTGGTACCCAAACAGCTGCAAGAGAATGGCTTTGAGAAGAAAGAAATAACCTTCCCAAAAGCAACTATCACCGAGATAATCGATGGCTACACCCGCGAAAGCGGCGTGCGCGAGCTTGAGAAGAAAATCGCCAAAGTGCTGCGCAAAGTAGCCCGCAAGAAGGCAAGCGGTGACGAATACCCCAAGAGCATCGACGTCGAGAGCTTGAAGGACTTCCTGGGCGCACGCGACTTCAACAGCGACCGCTACGAGGGCAACGAATTTGCCGGAGTGGTCACTGGTTTGGCATGGACAGCCGTGGGAGGCGAGATCCTCTTCATCGAGAGCGCATTGTCGCGTGGCAAGGGCGAGAAACTCACCCTCACAGGCAACCTAGGCGACGTGATGAAGGAGAGTGCGATGATTGCCTTGCAATACCTCAAAAGCCACAGCCAGTTGTTCAACATCGACTACGAACTCTTTGACAAATACAACGTGCACGTGCATGTGCCTGAGGGCGCCATCCCCAAAGACGGCCCATCGGCAGGTGTGACGATGGTGACATCACTCGTGTCGTCATTCACACAACGCAAGGTGCGCGACCATGTGGCAATGACTGGCGAGATAACCCTGCGTGGCAAAGTGTTGCCAGTGGGTGGAATCAAGGAAAAAATCCTCGCTGCCAAGCGCGCCGGCATCACCGACATCATCCTGTGCCGCGACAACAAGAAAGACATTGACGAGATCAACGATATCTACCTCAAAGGCCTCACCTTCCACTTTGTCAACACCATCAAAGAAGTCATCGACTTCGCCCTCCTCCCCGACAAAGTGAAAGACGCGATTGAACTCTAATTGATAAGTGAAGCCGTCCCACCACTACGCTGGAATATTTCTACGGAGTTTGAGGAGTAATGGAGTTTTTTCTCCTTAACTCCACAAACTCCGTAGAATATCATGCAACCATCCGCAGAAAAGAGATGACTCGATGCATTCACTGCGTCGAGTCATCATAGTAAAACGAGTATATGAAATGAAAAAAATGTGTTGTGTATTTAATGATATTTCGTTTTGTATATTTTGTTCTTATGTCTAAATGAGGCGCAGCCTCAATTATGCATTGTGCATTATGAATTATGCATTAATTAACCCTGTTCCTGTCATCTCTGCCGGCTGCTCAAGCCCCATTATCTGGAGGATTGAGGGTGCCACGTCGGCAAGGCGGCCACAGGCAACCTTTGCATCCTTGTTGTCGGTGACATAGATGAAAGGCACTGGGTTAAGCGAATGTGCAGTATTGGGTGTGCCATCCTTATTGATAGCGTTATCGCAGTTGCCATGGTCGGCGATGATAATCACCTCATAATCAGCAGCGCGAGCAGCCTCCACAGTCGCTTTCACACAACTGTCGATGGTCTCTACCGCTTTTACAATTGCTGGATAAACACCAGTATGTCCCACCATGTCACCATTGGCATAGTTTACCACAATGAAGTCATACTTCTTCTCCCCTATCGCCTCAACAAGTTTGTCCTTAACCTCTGGGGCACTCATCTCAGGCTTGAGGTCATAAGTCGCAACCTTGGGCGATGGCACGAGAATTCGGTCCTCGCCCTCAAATGGTTTCTCTCGTCCGCCGTTGAAGAAGAATGTGACATGAGCATATTTCTCGGTCTCGGCAATGTGCAGCTGCTTTTTGCCCAGCGATGAGAGATATTCGGCAAGAGTGTTATCCACATTCTCCTTATCAAAGAGAATGTGAAGCCCTGTGAACGAAGCGTCGTAGGGCGTCATGCAATAATACTGCAAACCAGGAATGGTGGTCATTCCCTGTTCGGGCATATCCTGTTGAGTGAGAACGATGGTAAGTTCCTTGGCGCGGTCGTTGCGGAAATTGAAGAATATTACCACATCGCCTTCCTTGATTCGGCCATCAACAGTAGTATTGACAATGGGCTTGATGAACTCGTCAGTCACGCCCTCGTCATAACTCTCCTGGATGGCTTGCACCATATTGTCGCTCTTGCGACCCTCACCATGCACAAGCTGGTCATAGGCAAGCTTTATGCGTTCCCAGCGCTTATCGCGGTCCATAGCATAGTAACGGCCTGTGACAGTTGCCACCACACCGGCACTCTTTGAGCAATACTCCTCGAGTTGAGCCACATAGCCCTTGCCGCTCTCGGGATCGGTGTCGCGGCCATCCATAAAGCAGTGGATAAAAACATCTTTTAGCTCATATTGCTTAGCTATGTCGCACAACGCGAAAAGATGTTCAAGCGAACTGTGCACACCACCATCGCTGGTAAGTCCCATAAAATGGATAGCTTTGCCAGACTCTTTGGCATAGCTAAAAGCACTCACAACCTCGGGATTGGTCATTATCGACTTGTCGCGGATAGCCTTATTGATCTTCACGAGGTCTTGATAGACGACACGACCGCCACCAATATTGAGATGTCCAACCTCGCTGTTGCCCATCTGACCATCGGGCAAGCCCACGTTCTCACCGCTAGCCTGAAGCTGGCTGTGAGGATAGGTTTCCAACAAAGAATCCCAAAATGGTGTTGGAGTCGAGAAAATGGCGTCACTTTTGGTCTTATCGCCAATTCCCCAACCATCTAAAATCATCAATAATGCTCTCTTTCCCATTATATTATAGGCCTTTAACTATTTTCGTTTGTTGGTTTGCAAAATTGTGGACTGCAAATATACATTAAAATAAGCGCAAAACAAAGAAATTATCACAATTTTTTTGACATTTTTTTGACTATAAAACAAAATGCGCCTTAAACTAGCAAGATTAAGACGCATAATTCTTATGCCGAACTTTTAGGCCCGGTCACACAGAAAGTCATTAAGAAAGTGTGTTTACCGAGTTATTACTTCTCCTCAGTATTATCTTTCTTGGTGAGTTTGTCGGTCAAGAAATCCACTGTCTTGCCTACCACTTGCTCTACTTTAGGATCAAGCGAATCGGGAGCGATTTTCTGGCCAATCTCAGTTGCTTTCTTCTTAATTTCCTCAGGGTTCTTCAGTATTTCACCTGCTTTGTCCTGGATAAACTCTTTTGCTTTATCAACTATTCCGTCTGCCATAATAGTATAGTTTTATTGGTTAATAAAAAATGAATTATTTTATT
>JAFZUL010000010.1 GCA_017618355.1 Muribaculaceae bacterium | reverse complement strand
TAAAATTCATCATCATGACACAGCAATTCTTCAACATCAGTCAAGCTCCAAGCAATGGGGCACAAGAGAACATCGACATCAACATCAATGGCGGCTCGGCTAACGTATGGCTCGGTGATACGCCTATCTGCACTACAAACTGCAAGGAAGCACTCGAGCATATAGTGAAGACTTTAGCTGACAAGTTCGACGCTAAGCTTCCTGCCAGATCAGAGATGATTTACGACACAGTGATGGGCTGGTAATCATCATCAATCCTCCTGCTCGGAGGATTGATTGGAACCGATGGTGATGGATTATGGTGCAAGTGGAACCGAAAAATGAGCAAATATTTGGTTTTTAATGAAAAAAACAATTACTTTGCGAAGTTGAACTCCACAAAACAATTAATCATGAAACTTCAGTTTATAATAATATTATTATTGATTTTTGCTTGTTTTTGGGGTTGCACAAATAGCACCGCAAAACAACAAAATCCATCCACTAAACAGCAAAACGCCGATGCTGATAATATATCGTTGACAAGTGACCGATATTATTATAAAGATACCACCTTTTACGACACAATAAGAATCGATAGTTATATTCGTGAAATCGTTGAGTTTGAACATACCCCCAGAGGCATAACCAAAGGCTTAATCATTGGATATTTGGACAATGAAGGCAATAATATTGATTATCAAACAAGAAAAAAAATTGATAAAAAGAATTTATACAAGGGATTCAGATTTAGAATTTTAGACAACGATACAGTATTCGATGATGCTAGCCAATTGCCATTATTTCCAGGTGGACAAGAGTCTTTACATAATTATATATTCAAACAAATAGATGTCCCAGGCAGCATGTCGTCAACCAAAGTGATTGTGCAGTTTGTGATTATGAAAGATGGCTCAATAAAAAATGTTCATATAGCACGTGGAATTAATGATAAATTGGATGAGGAAGCAATAAGAACAGTAAAATCTTTACCAAACTTCTACCCAGCACACATTCAAGGAGAACCAGTGAATTGTAGAATCATTTTACCAATTACTTTCACTCCCACAAAATAATTAATTATGAAAGGAAAAAAGATCTGTAAGGCGCTCAAAGAAATAAGACTCAATATCGCAAAATCTAATGATATCGATTATATTCCTGCAGAGTGTAATCACAAAGGCGATTGCTCTGGCACTTGCCCGCAATGTGAGAAAGAATTGCTATACATTGAGCAACAATTATTGCGTCGTCAAACCCTTGGCAAGGCAGCTGTGGTTGCAGGTCTTGCACTTGGAGCAACAAGCATTGCTCCAGCAATGGCACAGACATATCATAATGTGCCAAAAGTTGAGCAAAGTAAAGAGGAACTGAAGCCTGTTGATTGTGCACCAAATGACACTGCCGCAATAATTGTGCGTGGATGTGTCCTCGATGAGGATAATGAGCCATTGGTCTTAGCACAGATTCACGTCCTTGATGAAAAAGGAGAAACAACTAAATACGGTACAGCCACTGATTATTACGGACAATTTGCAATAAAAGTCTCTAAAGGTTGTAAAGTGCAGATAAGTCTCTTCGGATATGAGGACGTGATAAAGGACCTTATCATATCCGAAGATAATCTCGTCGTAAAGATGAAAGAAGATGCCAGAGGCCTAACGGGCCTAATTATAGTCCAACCTAAAATGCCTGATGTTGATGCTGACATCTATGAGATGAGATAAACACATTTTTCACAACAGAAATTCACCTTCTTATTCACTGCTGGCACCGCACAATCGGACGCAATCAGCAGCTTTTGCTGCATCAACTCTTATACTCATAGACCCCCTGCGCCTCGGCGCACACGGACGGTGACAAAAAAAGGCTTCGCCGCCAGGCTCGGCGCTCTCGACGGCTGCGGATGAAAGTGCCAGGTTACACCGCAACCCTTCACTTCGTTGCGGGTTGCGCTATGAACGTCGGACTGCTGGCACCCCTCAAGGCGAACGCTCCAGACTCGACAGCTTGACAGAGTACGGCGCTACGCTGCGTGCGCAAGGCTCCCTTATCGCGGCGACACCCGAGACTCCTGCGTCGCCGTCGGGTGCCACCGCTGGTCGCTTCACTCACTCCACTTCGTCGCCTCCCTCTGCCTTCGTCTGTCTTACGTCTCGAGCTTGGCTGGTGCCATCGGCATGAGGGGGCAGTCCTTACGGCACACTAATCCTTTCAGCTGTCTCGGGCGCACGTTTCACTCTCGCTTGGCAGGCTGCGCCCACACCACCGCCCACTATTGCGCCGGCGCTCAGGGGAGAGAGGTGTTCGGCATGCCTCACGAGGTCTTTAACGGTGACGAGTCACCGGCAGATCCAGCTCGCGACCGCAAGCGGCACGAGCCGGAAAGCCCCACGTGCCCACCCCTCTGCGATGACGGCTTCGCCTACCGCTTCCCTCAAGACCACCTCGCATGGGCGCACACAAGGCGGTGACTAGGTATGCTTCGCCGCCTGACTCGGCTATCTCGATTGTCGCTGCGGAAGAAAGTGCCCGGACACAGCGCAACCCTTCTCGTTGTTACGGGTTGCGCCATGTCCGTCGGTGAGCTTGGTCCAAGTGTGGGGGACGCTCCAGACTTGTCAGCGCCGGTGCACTACGCTGCGTGGGCGAGGCTCCCATGACGCGCCGACACCCGAGACTCCTGCGTCGCCGTCGGGTATCGTCGCTGGTCGCTACGCCTACTGCGCTTCGTTGCACCTGCTTACTGCCTTCGTCCCGAGCTTGGCTGAAGCCACCGCCACACGTGGGCTCGCCTTGCGGCACACTCTTCCTACGCTTATCGAGATGCACGCTGCGCTCTCGTCGGGCAGGCTCTGCATTGGCCACCTTCATACTTCTGCGCCCAGGCGAGGAGAGATAAGTGTTCGATACTGCGTGTCTCACTCGGTTTACGACAGCATAGCTGGTATAACACCTGTCGGTCACCGCACATCGGGACGTAGCAGATGAATAGTATCGCCTGACGTGTGAATAATGTACGACAAACCAAGTCAAGCGAGCTTGACACGGTTCTGTCTTGAAAGCGGAGCCGACACGCGCGAGCGAAACCTTTTCCTGCGTCAAAGGTTCTCTCACGCACGTCAACACATCCACCGCACATTCGCCTTGCTCCTTGCATATTCCGCAAACAGAAAAATCGGTTTTACGGAGTCGCTCCACAGGGCGTGGGGGGCTCCTGCGGAGGAGACAGGGGGTGAAAATTTAATTTTTCACCCCCTGTAACCCCCGTAATCCGCTGTAAATCAGCGGATGTTATTCTTTTGAGGTGCGGAAAGATGCGGACAAGTGGAACAAATTTCCATTTTTTTTCTGAAACAATGCCGATGAATACAGGTGTTACGCATGTTTTTGGTCATTTTTCAAATTATAACTTCTGAGTTGTTTTCACCTCATGTGTAACCAACACACTACGAAGTCTCTCAAATGTATTCTCATGTAGATTATAATCTGGTGTGAGTTGAAAACACATCCAGTTGAACGGTCTCATCAAGTAACATTTTTCTTGTTTTTTGTTCATTTGTTGAGTTCTCATTATCACCACATAAAGCCATATAACAGAAGTTCCGTTGTCGCTGGAAAGCCACAACGGAGTTTCAAAATAATCTCGCAACATCTTGTGTCGAAAATGTATCACAAAACACCGTATCGCTTGCAGAAATGGATGAAGGTGCCGATTGTAACTCTACCATTGTTAGATCGCAGGAAATCGTCAAACTTCTTGTCGGTCTCGCGTTGGCTATACTTGGCATTCTGCTGACTGACGATGTGGAAATACTCACGGCCGCTTTCGCCCAAAGACGCAAGCGCAAGCCCGATACTTATCCAATCGGCATAATTCGCTGTCATGTC
>JAFZUL010000112.1 GCA_017618355.1 Muribaculaceae bacterium | reverse complement strand
GGCACGAAGTGACTGAGGGGTATGAAAATTGCGAAAATGCAATCCCTTGAGTCTATCATACTCCCCCTTACCCCCTCTATCTTAGAGGGGGAGTTGCTAACGCAATGATTATCAGGAGATAAATTCGTCGAACTCACGTTAAATAAAAAATATCTCAGTGACTATGGAATTTTCAAAATAATTTTAATCAAATTTTAAGCGAATCGCCCATTCCGCATCTTTAGGTTGTTATCGCCATCACTTCAAATCTCGGAAGAGGCATTATTAATTGCTGGGCACTTAGCTGATAATTTGCGCCCATTGAGAATCTAACGAAAAACAACCGCGGGGACTGAGTCAGGTGAGTCAAGTGAGTCAAGTGAGTCAGGTGAGTCAAGTGAGTTAAGTGAGTCAAGTGAGTCAAAGAAAAATCTAACCGCCCTGCATTCTGCATTGAGCATTGAGCATTCTGCATTCTGCATTGAGCATTATGCATTGAGCATTGAGCATTATGCATTCTGCATTTATGTAACTCTTTGTCGCACAGCTTCGAAGAGTAGGATGGCGGTGGAGACTGAGACGTTGAGGGAGTCTAGTGCGCCTTGCATGGGAATACGGATGTGTGCTGTGGCGGCTTGTCGCCAGGCGTTTGTGAGGCCAGTTGATTCTGTGCCCATGACGATGGCTGTTGCTCCTTGCATTGGGGTGTTGTAGTATGGCTCACTGTCTTGGAGTTGGGCCGTGAGGATGTTGATATTGTTTTCTTTAAGGAAATGTATGCATTCGTCGCTGGAGCATGCCACGCATGGCACGGTGAAGATGGCGCCGATGGAGCTGCGGATAAGGTTGGGGTTGTAGAGGTCGGTCAATGGGTCACACACGATTACGGCAGTGGCATGAGCAGCGTCGGCACTACGCAGCACCGCTCCAATATTGCCTGGTTTTTCCACTCCTTCAAGCACAACGATTAGCGGATTATCGCCCAAATTGATGTCGCTGAGTGCCAATTGGCGTGGCTCAACGATAGCCATAACACCCTCTGTAGAGCCGCGATAGGCAATCTTTTCATAGACTTGCGGTGTGACTTCCAGCATTTCACATCTAGAGATGGGCAAAGAAGAGATGTCGAAGATGTCGGGACAGTAGATCACAGTTTCCACTGAAAAGCCCGCGTTGATGCAGTGGTGCAGCTCTCTGGCACCCTCAACCACTATGCGTTGCTCACTGCGCCGAAGCTGCGCCTTTTGCTGTAGCGCCATCAGGTGCTTAATGCGCGGGTTCTGTGTGCTTGAAATGTGTAGAGTTTCCATTATGGTTGCCGATTTTTTTATGCAAAAGTAATAAAAAAACTTATTTTGCTTGCCAGTTTGCCCCAAAAATAGTGCAAGTTGAGAGAAATATAAAATGATTTTTTTCAATTTAATTTCCGAAACGCAGCCTATTTTATTTAAAAAAAGTGTAACTTTGCCGATTATTAATATTAAACCAATTTATGATATGAAAAAGTTCTCATTTTTGTCTTTAGTACTGATTTGCAGCATTTTCATGGGATTCTCGCTTACATCGTGTGGCGATGATGAACCAATTATTACTAATAATGTGGAAAAGGTAGAGTTGACAACCCCTCTTTTCTTGTTTGAGAAACCAAGTACCGATCTTGCCACCACCATTGTTAATGGATTCACATTCTGGTCATTCTCCAATAATAAGGCCGCCGAATGCTCAATCGTGCTAGTGAATGCGAAACCTCACCTGCGCTGCAACCGCTATGAGGAGAGTTGGAGTCTCGCCGACGGCAAAATCACAATTGGCAGTACAAGCTCAATTATCACTAAGGTTAATGCATTGGGAGTGAAAGCCTATATGATTAACAATAAAGTATATTTTGCTTCTAATATGACAGTGGCGAGTATTAAGGCCGAAGATTTGTTCACCAAGAACTTCACCAAAGAACGCCTGTGGCAAGTGATTGACAAGGCACATACTTCGGGAAATCTCGAACCATTGAATGAGTAGCAACTTGTTTTCACTTTTTAGTGACCTTCAATTTACTTGAATTTTAGAGATTTATGAAAAAGAGCTATCACACTGATTGTGGTAGTTCTTTTTGATATGTCAACATATAAAAAATATAAAAAAATGTCATTTTTGTTTGTTTTATTCATTGTTATTTATACCTTTGCAGTCCTGCTATGAAAAAATGAACTTAAAACGAGTAATGAATTTAAAGAGTAAAATACAATCAATTAAGCTTAATTGGGCATTGATTATGTGCCTGATGATGGTGTGTATAAGCATTCCATCATGGGCTATCACAGCTCCTGAGCATCCCACCATCTATAGCGCCGCTCTTGATGATCCTTCGTTCCCCAAAGACACTGTTGACGCTCAGCTTAACGCCTTAAGCGCCGAAGCTTGGATTTTGATTGACGCTGACACAGAAACGGTGCTCAGCTACAAGAATCCAGACAAACGCATGTATCCTGCCAGTCTGACAAAGATGATGACATGCATCTTGGCTTGTGAGAGCGGACGCCTGTCGGAGATTGTCACCATCAGTGCCGCTGCGGCAGCTACCGAATGTGGCAATGTGAGGAAGGGTGAGAAATATGTGCTCCGTGACCTGCTCTATCGCGCTATGCTCCCAAGTGATAATGGCGCGGCTCATGCGATAGGAGAGTTCCTTGCTGCCCCCGATTCGGTCCCCTTTGCCGACTTGATGAACAAAAAGGCTAAGGAGCTTGGCATGAAAAATACCCATTTTGTCAATGCTCATGGCTTGCCAAACGAGGATCATTATACTACTGCCCGCGACATGATGACGCTGCAACAGTACTGCATGAAGAATAAGGTCTTCGCCGAAATTGTTTCTAATTCTACTCGCGATATAACCACTACAACAGGCAAAGTCATTCACTTGAAGAGCACTAACCGCCTCTTTGGCCGCTACGATGGCTGCATAGGTGTTAAGACAGGCACCACCCGCGCCGCTGGAGGTTGCCTGGCATCGGCTGTTGTGCGTGATGGTGTGACGCTGTATCTCGTGCTGCTCAAGTGCAAACCTGCACGCCAGCGCACCGATGAGTCGATTGTTCTTTATGACAAAGGCTTTGAGATGATGAAGACCATTGCCGCCAAGAAGAAAAAGCATCATGAGAAACAACGCGGCAATGTGCCTCGCCCCAAGAAGAATGTGTATAATCATCAGGAAGTTCCAACTCCCAAGAAGAGATAATAGTTTAGTTCAAGCATAATGTAAAACAATCAGAATTGTGGCACCGGCTGCAATTCTTTTTGTTTATTGACACTACTAGTTTGCTTTTTGCTTTTTCCCTTAGTGGTTTTCTTCTCATTCTTTTTAGACGATTTTGAAGAAGACTTTTTCTCCTTATTGGTTTTCTTCTCGCTTTTCTTGTCGTTCTTTTTGTCCTTTTTCTCTTTCTTGTCCTCTTTTTTTGTCTCTTTTTTCTTTTCCTTGGGTTTGCTCTTCTCGGCCTTTTCGACATATTCGTTGAGACTCTTAGAGTCTTGTGAACTGGTGTCGCTTGAAGAGCATTTTCTTTCAACCACTACAGCGACGAGCATCGCCACAATAAAGAGTGCGATCAACCAGGCGCCAATGCGCTCCTGCTTCGACATCGAGAATAAATCAGATAGTTTGCCCATAAATTAATTTCAATTGATGATGCAAAAATATCAATAAATGCCCAAATAAAAAAGATAAAATAGGGGAGAAATCCATTTTTTAGCGCAAAATATGAAAAAAATATGCATGAAATATCAACAATAATAGAAAAATGCTTATTTTTGCACGCCAATTACTTTTTGGGTAGAAAATTAACATTGCCTTAAGTAACTAAATGAAGAAGATTTTAAATAAAATTCCCGTAGGAGTGTTCTCTGTAATAGCAACAGCGATTGTTGTCTATTTACTTCTCACACCATCAAGTAGTGTGGGAAGTGCATGGTTTTCATGGTTTAAATTCAAACATTCTGATAAGCTTGCTCATTTCTTATTGTTCTTTTTCTTGAACCTTGCTTATCTCTATGATTATACCAAATACAAATATCCCCATCACACGAAAATCAATGCCGAGTTGGCATTCACTGCTTTTGCCGGGATGCTTGGCTTGCTGACGGAGTCGTGTCAGTTGGCAATGGGCACTGATCGTCAATTTGACCAATTTGATATCGTGGCTGATATTGTTGGTGCTTTTGCCGCATTGGGAGTGATGCGCTGGGTTGGTGGACATTTTCTGCGCAAAAATGTGTTCAAGCGCCATAGAAAGCGCCGCCACCACCATCATCATTCAAAAGAGAAGACTGATACTTCTCAGAATGGGTAGCCGATGGCGATATGGAATGCCAGTCCATCGCCAAATTTTGGAATGTTGAAATATCCTTTCTTGCCTGTGTTATAAGGTGCGTGCAGAGCTATACCAAGGTCGGCGCGCAGCACAATCATTTCCATATCAAATCTTAAGCCTAATCCTGTATTAAGGGCTAGCTCCTTAAAGAAATTCTTTCCTTCGAGCTTGCCGCCAGGCCTTAGAATATCTTCTTTAAGCAGCCACACATTTCCTGCGTCAAGAAATACTGCACCCTTCAAGTAGCCTACTAAAGGTAATCGATATTCTAAGTTGGTCTCAAACTTGAAAGTACCCGTCTGGTCATAGTAGGCGTTTCTGTCAAGAACTTGTGGCCTGTAGCTTCCAGGGCCCACAGTTCTTACAGCAAAACCTCTCAAGGAGTTAGAACCACCAATGTAGAATTGCTCCATGTAGGGCACTTCTGCGGAGTTGCCGTAGGCGTATGCTGCCCCCAAGAATACTCTCCCCACTAGCTTATGTTCTCCAAAAAGTTGTCTAGTCCACACAAACTGTGTGTGTGCTTTTATGAATTGTGAGAAATAGGTATAAAGGATGTGCATATCGCCTTTCTCTACGCCACAAGCTCTCCAAATCAGGTAGCAAAGGTTACCGGCTTCGGTCACTGTGGTTGACCATACAAAGTTGTTCTTGCCAAAGGTACGGTCAAGAGTGTAGGTGTAACTCATTTGCGGAATAAACACATCATCAAAACTCTGTTTAATAGCCTTGTTAGAGAAATAAGCAGAGTCAAAGGCTTCGGTAGTGCTAAGGAGGTTAGAATATGTTAACTTGAATGGTGTGAACTTGTGCTGCGAGTATTTTCTGGAATGCCATTCCCAAGTCATTTCAGCACTCACGCGTGCCATCTTGAAATATTTGGGTCGATTCATGAAATCTCCGCCAATGGAGAACTTGGTCCAGTTGGTGTAACGCCTCGCCCTGTCGATAAATCTAGGAGCAATGAGTCTAGGAATTGAAAGCCCTACCTCAAGCCCCACCTCGTAGCTGTTGAAGTCGGAGCTCTTATAGGCGTTGCCTTTACCTGTTTGCCATTCATATGATGCAGTCAGGTCGGCACTAAGTTGTTCAGCACCACCAAAGATGTTTTTGTGCTTTATACCAACACCTAATCCAGGCCCAATAAAACTTGTGGTTTTAGTGGTAGCTTTTGCCTCAACTTTTACCTCGATAGGCTTGTCGAGTATACAACTGATGTCGAGGTCGATAAGTCCATATCCGTTTGCAAGCAAAGTATCAAGTGTAACTGCCTGAATGTTGATATTGCTGAAGATGCCTGTTCTTGCAAGATACATCTGAATCAAGTCCATGTTACCAACACGGAAAGGTCTTCCTTTACGACCTCTGATGCAAGAATTGATTAGATTGTCGCTAATATGAACTGGTTGCATCTTGATGATAGTGCAATATTTGGCTACTACAGTGTCGGGCGTGCCTCCAATCACTTCATCATCCACTCTTACTGTGATATCGTTGGCAAGGTACTTTGTATAGGCTTGATTTGGGATGTTTGCCGATTTTACTAGCTGCATGTTGATGACGCCTTTTTGCGTGACGCTATCAGCAAGATACTCTATATATTCAGGTCTAAAGAAATAATATCCTCTGTTTCGCAGTTGGTTTGCGATGTCGATTCTCACGTTGTTGAGCGAGTCAAGGCAATATCTGCTACCGGTCTTGAAATATTGGTTTGTGCGAGCAACCGAGTCAATGAGATTGGTTAGCGGTGTATCTTCATTGATATATGTAATGTCGCCTAGTGTGTAGGGTGCTTTAACATTGACTTCGTAGGTGATTTTTGCTTTTTTATTATTTTTGTCGTTATATTCAAGAGAATATGACGAGTTGGAGTCGAAGTAGCCGTTGTTTCTCAGCAGTTCATTAATCATATTGACACGTGTCTGAGGCCTAACTCTGCTGATGAGGACCGGTTTTGCTACAAGTTTCTTGTAAAGCCATCCTTTAAGGCCTTTTGAGTTCTCGTCCCAGTGATTATATACCCACAGTCCGATAGGAAATGGCGAGCGGATATATGGCGAATATAGTGGGTTGTTTGGCTTAACGTTTACGGCAGAGAAAATAAGGTCTTTCACGTCGGAGTCAATATTGACGCTGTCGAGTTGATTATACTGAATCTTCTTCACGCCAGTATATAGCACTTCTCCCTCGGCAAGCCTGCTAGTAGTGGAGCATGCCGCGAAGATTGCCATAAAAGCGATAAAAGTCAATATTTTAACAGTGTGCTTTATCATTATGCTGAGAAATTACTGATTAGAATTAGTGCTTGCCGGAGCAGATGAGTTGTAGGTGTCGCCATTGTCACTGTTGTCGATGGGGGTAGGTTCTGGCTCGGTTTTCTTAGATTTTCTCATCCAATTAAAGAGGTCTTTTATTGAAGACAACTTGTGCTTCATCACGAAACTGATACCCGTGACTGTCACCTCTCCCTCGAGCACGCTTTCCAGTCCTTTGTGCCTGAATAGCCTCAGGTACCTTGTGCCTGTGGGGTTGAGTAAGTACTCAAATGAGATGTCGCTGATGAGATTCTGTGAGAAGTTCTGCTCGCTCGTCGCTTCGGTAGAGTATTCACCACCCACAGCAATCTTGAAGCGTTCGCCAAATAATGACTTCGACAACCTATAACTATAGCTGGTTTCTATTCTGCTACCTTTTTGAGAGCCTTCATATTGGTTGATGCCAAACGAGAGGTCAACGCCCTTGAGGTTATTGGCAGTCCAGTTATTGATTTGTGATTGCAGGAAGGAGAATAAGGCACCAGTTGTGGAGAAGTCGCCAGTTGGCATGGAGCCAGAGTAGGAGTTATAAAGCAGAAGGTTGATGGCGGTTTGTGACCGTTGACTCTCAGTCAAGGTTTGCAACTCGCTCTCAACTGTGGCGTCGTTCTTTGCTTCGAGGTCAATCTTGAGGTCGATATTGCTTAGAGTGTTTGTGAGAGTAGCTATAATGTCGAAGTCAACGAGCCTTGAGCCGCTGCCATTGGTGTTGTTCACACTGGTCCTAACGCTATTGGTGGCTTTTAGGTTAAGTTGTGGGTTAAGCATCTCGCCGTTCCATGTGAGGCTGCTTCCTTCCACCAGATTGAAGACCTTTTGGCTAATTACTGGTGGGGTGTATCTTACTACACCCGACGAGGCTGTATATGTTCCTGAGAGGTGCTCTTTACCAGCAAAGTCAAGCAAATACCTCAGTCGTCCAGTGCCATCTACTGTCACCCTGTCTTTGCCTTCGGGCTGCAAGAATGCGTTGATTTTTGCGCCTTGTTCCACGTCAATATTTACAAGGATATTCAGTGCCGAAGAAGTTGTACCTCCAGTGATAATGGTTTCGTTGTACCAAGCAGTGTCATTTGGATTGATAAAGGATACCATTCCTTCAGTCGCACTGCTGCTTACTACTGAGTTAATGTCGTCTTGCATCACATAGGTGATGTTTGACCCAGCCAGCAGTTTTGCGTTAGCATTTACAGCTGTGAGATTGTTTCTTGACTTGATGTCGCCGTCGATGTCGATAAAGCCATCACCAAAGATTTGCGAGTAAGGTTTCTGCACACTTCCGAAGAATTGTATGTTCTTGCCCTTGAGGTCGAGGTCCATCTTGATATCGTCGATTGACTTGAAATCGACAGTACCGTTGAGCTTGGCCGAGTTGTTGTTCAAACCGTAGATTTGGTAATTGACAAATTCAATTACGTTGTCGTTGATATCGATTTGTTTTTCAGATAAGCGCAGTGAGCTACCATATCTAGGCAGTTTCACATAGGCTGTGTCGCTCACGAGGAAACCGTTGACAAGAGGATTGTCGAGCGAACCATCAACTGAGAGTTGACCGTTTGCATATCCGTCGAGCATAACCATGCGGCCAGGAATAAATGGCGACACTTTCCTTAATGGGAACTTGTTGAGATCGACTTTCACGTTCATTGGGCTTGCTGCTGTGCTGTCGTTTAGAGCACCGTAAGCAACTGCAACGTCTGAGCCGTCTATATTGAGGTTGGCTGTAAGATTGGTGCTAGACGTGCGCGGGTCGATTGTAAGATTTGTCTTCATCTTCAAGTCGCCTTCAGGCATGCGGTTATAGGTGAATTTGTGTAACTCAATCTCACCGTCGCCCTCAAAGTTCCTGCCGTCGTAGGAGAGAGCAATATCAGCATCCATGATACCTGATACCGACTCCAGTGAAGGCACAATCTTTGTCCATTCCTCTATTCTGAAGTTCTTGATGTTTGCGAGGATATTTTGCTTGCCAGCTACATGAATGGGATCGGTTTTGAGTGATAACAGACTTGAATCTCTCTCAAGAGTGATGTCAGCTTCAAGACGCTTGTCACCAAAGTCGATTTTCACGAAGTTGCTGTCGTTAAGATTACATTGCTTATAAGCGATGATTGGTTGATGGGGCAAAACATTGGCATATATCATTGAGTCTTCAACGATGGCATTAATACCTATGTGATATCCTGTCTCCTTGTCAATATTTTTTTGACTAAGCAGCATATTAACATTCGACCCCTTGGCATATCCGGCTATATCAACTTGTGCCATCTCGTCCCAAGAGCCTTTTTTGTTCTCCATGCGAGCGTTGTAACCAATCATTTTATCGACTTCCTCGATATTGAAGATGAGTTTGTCGATGACATGAGTTCCATAGCCTAAATTGTTTGCTACGGCATGGGCATGGAGAGTACTGTCCTTTGATAAGTCGGCCTGCAAATCTCTGAAGTCTATGTCCCATTTCCCCACATAGCGTTGAATGATACCTCTTGGCCCCATTTTCATTTTCAAGTCAAATTGCGGGACTTCATCAGCGATTTCATTAACGTCAAGGTCAACCTTCTTGTATTGTCGTTTCGCTATCTCAATGCATCGGTCGAAACTCTTCATTAAGTCGTTTACACTATGAGGAGAACTGAAATCAATATGATTGCTTTGTTCGTCAAAGTTTATCGTAGAGGAATTTTTATTGAGGTCGAAGGCAATGTCGGCTTGCTCGGTGTAGAAACGCTCTTCATCAAGGGTCCAATTCAACTCATTGAGCGACATTGTGCCTTGATATTCGTTGGTCTTGAGGTTGAACTGTCCGTGCATCTCGATGTCACCGCTGCCGTTGCAAGGAGTATCCATTATCTTCATCGCCTGGAGGTCGAGGTCACGGATATTGCCCTTGAGGTTGACATTGTAGGTGTCGCCATGGATTGTGCCGTTCACGTCGGCATATACGTCGCAGTTGGGATTAACTGAGTTGATGTGGCCATTAAAGGCATTTCCGTCAAGGGTGATGTTTCCTTGCAGGTCTTTATAAGTCTGGTTGTTATAGACCACACTCTGCAAGTCGATGTCGGCATTGATTCGGGTGTTGGGGTTGAGCAAGTCGAATTTCTGGCCTTTTGCTTTTACTGCAGCAGTGAGGTTGCCTACGCCTAACTGCGGCGCAATCTCGTTAACTGGGAATGAGTTGAACGTTGCGTCGATATCATATTTCTCGGTTTTCGGATCAAAACTGCCTTTCGCAGCCATGTGACCTCGATTGCGGGCTTTAACTTTGGCGTCAAAGTTTGTGCCATTTAGTTTCACGTCGGCATCATAATTGCGGTAGTGTTTGCCGGCATAATCGATGTCATCAAGATTGATTTGTGCGTTTACCGAGGTGTTCTTGCCCAGGAAGTCAAAACCATGCCCATCGGCTTTGATGTGCGCAGTGACATTGTTGACATCAAGTTGTGGCACTAGCTTCTTCACAGGCAGCGATTTGGCAGTAGCATCTACAGTATATCTGTCGCTGTTGAATTCATAACTGCCTTTGCCCACTAGGCTGCCGCCTGATTTCAGCCTCATATCGACGTTCCCAGCAATCGACTTAGGGTTATATTTAATATTGCCCTTAAGGTTCATTGGCACCACATTGACTTGTTTTTGCAGGTCTTTGCTTAGGAATTCATTCTTGGCAAAGTCTATGTTGTCGATATTGGCGTCAAGGTTCACATCAGCTTGTAATTTTGACGGATCAGTGAGATTTTTGATGTTGCCGTCAACTTTGGTTTTCACAAATCCGGGGATTTGGAGTTCACCGTTGTTGATGTCAAGGTCGCGGGTGTTGCCTTCAAATTTGCCTTTGAACTTAACGGGATGATTTTTGGGGATGAATTTGGTGACTCCTGACAAAGATGGCATCACCGAGTTGATTTCCCGCAAATCAACCGATGCATCGGTGGTGATGTTCATGCTACCCGTAGGTTTCTCGTCAAAGATGCTCATATCCACCTTTCCGTCAAGGTCGATTGAACTATTCTTAGTCTTTACAGTGAAGTCTTTTACTTGGATGTCTTGCGGGTTAACGTCAACTTTGCCATGAGCATCGCGAATTTCGAGCCCGCCCCGTTCTTTGGCTTTGAGCTCTTTGATAGGCACCGAAACGATAGACCCACGGTTGTAGAAATCAGTTACAGTAAAGTCAAGGTCACTGACTTCCACATGGCTCATATCTAGACCCTGGCCGGGAGTTTTTCCTTTCTCGGCATAAATGGCGTGACCACCTTTCATGGTCAGAGTGTCGCTGCGAACAGTCCATGGAAGAGTATCGTTGGGGTCATCAATCTTGGGTGGAGTGGGGTAATGCTTTTCATAAGCAGATGCCAATCTTTCGTTAGGGTAGATATATTTGCAATCGATGCTGTCAACCATTAGTGACTTGGCATTGACGGTGTGCTCACCAGTATCTACACATCCGTCTTTCAACTCAGCCCTTGCAAGGTGCGCCTTCATTTCGTGGATAGTGGGCTCCATTAGCATGGAGTAGTCAATATCTTTCAGGACGAGTCTATTGGCTTCAATTCTCCATGGTTCAGATTTGGTGGTGTCGTTATCTTGATAAGACTTATGAGAATAGAGCGCCAATTTGACATCGCCTCCATATAGTTCGCCGTCAAGGAGGTTGATTTTATGATTGTCAAGGTCTATGTTGGCTCCCGTAAGTTTGCAGTGCTTTACATCGGCTCGGAGCATCATTGAGGCATCATTGCTCACAAGGCGGTATTTACCATCTTCCAGTTCGGCGCCGTCAATTTCAAAACGTTTGTCGAGTAGAGGTTTGACAGCTACATTGGCGGTGAATTTCTTGGCTACCACCATAGTGTCGCCAAACTCATCAATCAGCGTCATGTCGTCGATAGCGATGTCGAGTGGGAACTTGATAAGAATTCTGCCTATGTTCAAGTCCATTCCCGTTTTCTCCTTCATATAGTGGCATGCAATATCTTTAGCCTTGTTTTGCACCCAGGGAATATACAGCAGGAAAGGCAGCGCTATGATAAGCACTAGCAGAATGCCGAGTATCCACTTCAGCGTCTTCCAAATCTTATTTTTAACAGTCTTTCCCAAGTTAACGTGCTAAAATATTGCAATTTATGCATATGACACCAATCAATATGGCACAAATATGTCTAATTTAACCTACAAAAATAAGAAAAAACTTTGAAAACAACCTACATTTTTCAATGAAATGGTGTTTTTTTCAGTTTTTTGCTTGGATTGTCCGACTATATCTGAATTAGTCTGAACTTGTCTTACTTGGGAAAGTTTATCCGATTAGCGAAATGGGTTTATCAGGCAGGTGAGTGCTCAATATCCTCCAGTTTTTGGGATAGAGATTGTTTGCGCGGTTGCCTAAGTTATTGACGAAGCCCAAAATGGCATTCTTGTAGGTAATCAAGACAAATCCTCGTGGAGCGTTAATGGTTATAGACTCACCACGTAAGTAGGCTATTGCTGTGCGGTAATCCACTTCGCACTTTTCGAAGGCTTCATCTTTGAGTTTAGGCGACATGGCAAGTTGATGAGAGGGGATAATTTTATTACCTTTTATCGCTCCAGCCTCGATATTCAATCCTTTGATAACGTGTAATTTGTTGGTGTTGGTTGAAATTGATTCTTTAAGGTGCTTATTTGTTGCTACTATGATGCCGTTATTCTCGCTAAACTCATAGTTGCCGTCAAGCCATGAATATGCTTCAATGGGAATCTTTGAATTGGCATTTTGCTTTTTTTGTCTCGACGGTTTTATACTCTGCACTCTCCACTCTGCACTCTCCACTTTTTTCAGTACACACAAAAACAAGCCTTCTCCACGAGTCTTGTGTGGCAAAAAACGATAACATGGTATATCGTTCCCAGAGAGATCGCCAGTTATGTCCCATTCCTTTTCAATGGGAATCTTCACAACGCTGGCACCTAGTTCGTTGGCGATATAAAGGGCCATTCTCTCGTTCTCGTCAAGATTGTAGGTGCAAGTGCTGTATATGAGTAGTCCTCCTGGTTTGAGGGCGGGCCATATGTCGTTGATAATCTCACGTTGCCGTGCGGCGCATTGAGCCACTAATTGGGGCGACCATTGTGAGACCGCTTCGTCATCCTTTCTGAACATACCTTCACCGCTGCATGGCACATCGGCAGCTATAATGTCGAAGGTGTTTTCAAGCATTCCGAGTGTTTTTGGAGAATCATTTGTGACCATACAGTTGTCTAGTCCCCATTTGATAATGTTTTCACGCAGAACTTGCGCTCGAGGAGTCACTATTTCATTGGCGACGACGATGCTCTCGTGTGGCAATGCTTGTAGAGCTGCAGTGGTTTTTCCTCCGGGAGCGGCACATAGGTCAAGATAATTAACAGGCTTGCTGACAAGCTTTTTAATGACATGGTAAATGAACATCGACGAGGCATCTTGCACATAATAACTGCCAGCATGAAAATGCGGGTCAAAGGTGAACTGTGTACGTTCGCTCAAGTATGCTCCCATATCACACCAAGGGACACCTTCGAGCTCAGCAGGCGGCAAAAAGCCTTTACTGTCATTGAATCTCACAGATGTAACAGGCTCGCTGCTTTCAATAGCTTCTAAAAAAGCGTGTGCCTCGTCTCTTGGAAAGAGTGAATTGATTTGTTGAATAAAGTGCTCGTTCAAGTTCATAGTGCAAAATTATAAAAAAATAGTGCAAACTGAGAGAAAAAACATATTTATTTGTGATTTTACGAGATTTGCCAAATGATTTCATTGAAAAGCGATTTATATAAAAAATGCAAAAAAAAGGGAGAATATTAGTCGCGCTAGGAATAAAATGAGTAATTTCGTCAAAAATTAATAAAAGACAATTAAGGACAAAGACTAATTAATATTTTATAAGGACAATTGACACAGACCGGCAATTCTAACGCGGTCAATTGTCAGTAATAAACAGTCTCAAACGATATAATATCTTGTTCTTAATTGTCTCAAGAAACAACAATTTAATTCTAAAACGTACATCTCTATGAAGAAGTTCTCAAAAATTATTTTGGCAATTGCTATTGCTTTAATTGCTATTCCTGATTTGCAGGCAGAGCACTTGATTATTATCAGTGCCAACGACACTCACAGCCAAATTGAGCCTAGTGGCACACTTGGTGGTCTTTTCAGACGCAGAGCAGCGATGGACGAGATTCGCCGTAACAACAAGAATGTGATTGCTGTTCATGCTGGAGATGCCGTACAGGGCACGCTCTATTACAACCTGTTTAGAGGAGAAGTGGAATATGCAGCAATGGATAGTCTGGGATACGACATGATTATCCTCGGCAACCATGAGTTTGACAATGGCATTGACGAACTTGCAGAATATTATAAGAAAATAAAAGCTGTGAAGCTTTCGGCAAACTATGACTTCAGCAACACTCCGCTTGCCGATGTATTCCAGCCCTATAGCATTCGCACCGTTGATGGCAAGCGAATTGGTTTCTTTGGTATCAACGTTGATCCTAAAGGCCTTATTAGCGATGACAAATATGAGGGCATGGTTTATCTAGACAATGCTGTAGTTGCCGACGCCACTGCCAAATATCTTAAAGAAGTTCAAAAAGTGGATTTCACCGTGATGATTTCTCACATCGGTTATTATCCCGAGGCTGTGGGACTTGTAGGCGACTCGATTATCGCCACTAAGTCGCACTACATCGACTTGATTGTTGGAGGTCACACCCACACTCTTCTTGAACCTGGCGATCCTCGCACACAGGTGAAGAATGCCGACGGCAAGATTATCACTATTGGTCAGAACGGCAAGACCGGCAAGTACATTGGTACCTACGACATCAACCTCGATGACTTCAGCGTTAAGTATGGTCAAGTTAAACTCGACAATTCTTTTGACGCAAAGGCCGATTATCCCGCAATGCGCGCTTGGATGGAGCCATATAAGTTCAAGGTTGACAGCGTGATGGATAATGTGCTTGGCACCTCGACACTCGCCATGAAGGCAGGTGAAATCGCATCTCAAAACTGGCTATGCGACGCTGTGATGGAGATGATGCCTGGCATTGCAGGAATCAAGAAACTAGATGGCGTGATTATGAACAAGGGCGGCATCCGTCAGTCAATGCCCGAGGGCAATGTTACTGAGGGTTTGATTGGCTCAATGTTCCCATTCGACAACCGTTTTGTAGTTGTAGAAGTAATGGGCAACGACTTGCTTGAGGCTCTTCGTGTGATGGCTACTCGTGGCGGTGATGCACTGAGCAAAGAATTCTATGTTGAGTACACCGGTGATGCCGATAATCCCAAGATTACCACCGCCAAGCTCAATGGTAAGAAGATTAAACCCAATCAGAAATACCTGATTGGCACCATCGACTACCTTGCTAATGGTGGCGACCACATGGAATCACTCGGTAAGGGAGCACGTCCGTTTGTTGACAATGTACCCTACGGCGAACATATGAAGAACTATATTAAGCAACTCACTAAATCGGGACGCGTTGTTACAGCCACCGATAATGCCCGCATGATAAAGAAATAAAAACGGCGAATTTTGCGAATTTGACGAATTTACGCAACTATTCATTAATGTCACCCTTATCTAACAAAAACAACAATACTTGACAAAAACAATAAGAAATAGATCAAAATTTTTTGTTGAATTTGTTGTTCTTTGTTGTGTTTGTTTGATTATAATGCGGTGAAAAACATGATCGCGGATAGTTACATTTATCAGTAATTTTAAATAAAAAATGATTGTGAAAAAACACCATCAATCACTATTGCTGACGCTTGTTGCACTCTTAATAGGTGTGCAGCAAGCATTGGCGGTAAGACCCTCTATTCTCAACCGTGCCGACTCTCAAAAAATGGAGCAATGGGTTGAATCCACTTATTTAAAACTGTCGCCACAAGAGCGCATTGCGCAAATCATGATAATGGCCATCAGCCCCAATAGGGTTGATGAGTCTAAAATGCTGATTGAGAGATATGTCGATAATTACAAAGTTGGAGGGCTTATATTTGAGAGTAGCGATATAGCCACACAAGCCAATATCACAAATTATGCCCAGTCAATGTCGTCAATTCCGCTGATGATTGCCCTAGATGCTGAGTGGGGCTTGACGATGCGCATGAAAGACGCCCCACCGTTCCCACGCAATTTGTTTTTAGGTGGTATTAATGACGACAAACTGCTCTATGAATATGGTAAAGAGGTGGCGCGTGAGTGTCAGTTGATGGGAGTTCATGTCAATTTCGCTCCAGTTCTTGACGTTCTCGACCGTGAGGGTTCTGTGCTTGGTTCACGATCATTTGGTTATAGTCCCGAGGTGGTGGCACGGCATGGCGTGGCGTTTGCTAAAGGTTTGGAAGATGGGGGAGTGCTATCTACCGCAAAACATTTCCCTGGACATGGCTCCACGACTGCCGACTCTCACAAGGAATTGCCACTTATCAACAAGTCGTTCAAAGAGATGCGCATGTATGACTTGGTGCCATTCGACAGTTATGTGAACGCTGGTCTTGGTGGCATCCTAACCGCACACATCGACGTTTCGTTCTTTGACGACGGTACTACCCCCTGCTCAATGTCGCGTGACTGTGTTGATGGTTTGCTCAAGCATGATTTGGGTTTTGAGGGATTGGTGTTTACTGATGCCCTTGATATGGAAGGCGCAAAATCGATTCCAGGCGACCCAAGTGTCAATGCCATCTTGGCAGGCAATGATGTGTTGCTCATGCCACGTGATATTGAGTCAAGCATCAATGCTGTAATGGCAGCAATAGATGAAGGCACTATCAGTTGGCTCGACATTGAGACTCGTTGCAAAAAGATGCTGCGATTTAAATATGCACTTGGAATAATCGACAATGCCAAGACACCAATTGATGTCAATAAAGTGGCAAGCCAGATTAACACCCAATATGCTCAAGACCTAAATCGCCGCCTCATTGCCGCCGCTGTGACAGTGGCTGTGAATAATGACAACGTGCTGCCTATTAAAGACGTGACGAACGGCAAAATACAAGTCTTGTCGCTTGGCGTGGGAGAGATGTTTGAGAATCGTTGCTCTAAATATGCCAAAATAAAATCTTGCAGCACATCCTCGGCTGTTGATAATGGTCAGTTAATTATCGCCATTGGCAATGAGGATTATATCTACGAGGCCCTTGACGCTGCCAAGAGATGCAAGAATGTTACTGTGGTAGTCCTCGACTCTCCCGATAAAGTACAACATTATGCCGACCTGGTGACCGACAAACATGTAGATGCTGTGCTCTTTGGTTATGGCAATGACGAGGTGTGGCAAGATTATGCCGCCCAGACTGTCTTTGCTGGAAATCCAGCTGATGGAGTATTGCCAGTCACCATTAAGTCAAGGGCAAATAATAAGGTGCTGCGTGCTGGCGAGGGGGAGAAGTATGCTGCAACTCGTCTTGGTTATACCCTTCCTGTGGAGGTTGGTTTCAATGAAAACCTTATTACCAAGATTGACTCGGTGTGCAACTATGGCATCAGTCAAAAGGCCTTTCCTGGCTGCCAAGTAATGGTGGTGCGTCATGGCAAGGTGGTAGTCGACCGTTCATATGGAGAGATAAACTTTGATTCAGGAATCCCCGTCACCGACAATACTCTCTATGGCTTGGCATCGGTGTCGAAAGCCACCGGCACGCTGAGCGGAATCATGAAACTCTATGACGAGGGCAAGATAAAACTCGATGAGCGTGCAAGCAAATATATAGTTGGCTTGCGCGATACCGACAAGAGTGACCTAACCTTCCGTCAATTACTGTATCATGAGACTGGTATGCAGCCGTCGTTGAGTATGTGGGAGATGATGTTTGACCCAACCACATACAGTGGAGATTTAATCACCAAGACACCTAACGAAATCAACACTATCAAGGTGATGAAGAACGCTTACGGCAACAAGGACGCAAAACTGCGCATCGACATCCTGGCAAGTGAGCCTTCTCGGGAGTTTAATATCGCGATTGCCGACGGCATCTATGGAGGTAAAGTGACCTATGACTCAATTATGACTCGTATATACCACTCAAAACTGCGTCCAAACAAGAATTATTGCTATAGCTGTCTGAACTTCTGTCTTCTCGCTGATGCGTTGCAAAACGTCACCCACACCCAACTGGATGCCTATGTTGACAAGAACATATTCAGCAAACTCGGTGCTTATCATACCACATACCGGCCATTGAACAAGTTTGCCCCCGATGACATTGCTTATACCGAGGTGGATACTTATCTTCGCAAGCAGCACATTCATGGATATGTGCATGATGAGTTGGCTGCATTCTCAGGCGGCGTGCAAGGCAATGCTGGTCTGTTCTCCAATGCCAACGACCTCGCCAAGCTCTTCCAGATGTGGCTTAATGGCGGCGAATATGGTGGAACAACCTATTACAAGAAATCGACTGTAGATACCTTCCTCAAGTCTAAAAGTCCTAATTCTCATAGAGGCTTGGGCTTTGACAAACCAAACCTCAAAGACAAAGAGGCATCAAGCACTTGTGACGAGGCTACTGCCGAAACTGTGGGCCATACCGGATTTACTGGCACTTGCTACTGGATAGACCCCAAGAATGACATGATTTACATCTTCTTGAGCAATCGAGTGTGTCCTACTCGTGACAATCCAGCATTCTCTCGTGTCAGCGCCCGCTCTCACATCAACACACTGCTCTACCAGTCGATAGTGGAATAAAACAAGGTAATTCAATGAAACACTTCTCGCCATTGCTACTTTTAGCCATTTGCGTGGCATTCTCGTCATGCACTCACAGCTATCATTTGAACGTTCATTTCCCGAATCATGACTTTGATGGCAAGAAGGCATATTTGACCAACTACGACACAGGCGACACTATCGAT
>JAFZUL010000111.1 GCA_017618355.1 Muribaculaceae bacterium | reverse complement strand
TGTGAACGTCAATAAGACTTGACGATGCCAGATGCAGGTTCTTGAAGCCCATCTCGGCGAGTTTGTCAACCACCATGTTTATAACCTTGTCGCCACCGCGGAAGTGGTGATGGAACGAGATTGTCATACCGTCCTTGAGTCCGCTATTCTTGATGGCTTCTTCAAGTGTTACCACTTTACCTGATTTTCTTTGCAAGTCGTGGCGTGGGGTGCTGATTTTAACGAGGTTGTCTTGAAATACCTCTTTGCCCATTTTCTGTGCAGCTGCTGCGATGAGATCTGCTCTGTCTTTTATGCTGTTCATTGTATGTCCTCCTTTGTTAAAATGCCTGAAGCGATAGCCAGGTCGATTGTACGTTGTGCTCTTAAAACTACTGGACGGTCAACCATCTTGCCATTAACGGCGATTACGCCCGAACCCTTCTTCTCGGCCTCCTTGATGGCGGCGAGGATGGTGAGAGACTTCTGAATGTCTTTCTCTTTTGGAGCAAATACTTCGTTTACAACCTCAATCTGACGTGGGTTGATGATTGACTTGCCGTCGAAACCAAGTTTCTTGATTGCCTCAACCTCATTGCGGAAGGTCTCCATGTCGTTGAGGTTAGAATAAACGGTGTCAAGGGCGTCGATGCCAGCGGCACGGGCAGCTACAACGATAGTCTCGCGAGCAAGAAGCAACTCGCTGCCTTCGGGGGTGCGCTGGGTCTTAAGGTTAGCGCTGTAGTCTTCGGCGCCGAGTGCAATACCCATCATGCGCTTAGAGGCGGTTGCGATGGCATAAGCGTTTACTACACCAAGAGCGCTCTCGATGGCAGCCATGATTTGTGTACGTCCCAGGCAGCCAATTTCACGCTCTACTTTCTCAATCTCACGCTCTACTTCAATAACTTCCTCAGCAGTCTCTGTTTTAGGCATACGGATTACATCAACACCAGCCTTTACCACGGCCTCAATATCCTTCTTGCCGTAAGGAGTGTTTAGAGGGTTGATGCGGACAACCATCTCGGTGTCGCCGTAGTCGATGGTTTTAAGTGCGTTATACACGAGCAGACGGGCAGTGTCTTTTTCTGCCATTGTCACGCTGTCTTCAAGGTCGAGCATTATAGAATCGGGACCATAGATATAGGCATCAGCCATCATTCCAGGGTTGTTGCCTGGAACAAACATCATTGTTCTTCTTAATCTTTCCATTGTTTCTTGTTTTTAAAAGATTGATAGATGAAATGATTAAGCCCACACGTCAACGCCTGTCGAGCGCACAGCGGCAGCGGTAACGCGTGCCTTGATAGTGCAGTCGAGAGCGCCCTTGTCGGTGGCTTTCACATTTGCTTTGGTAATTCCCAATTCTGTTAGGGTGTTGATGATCACTTTCTTGATTTGCTCGCCAAATTGATAGGCTACCGTGCTGTCGAGCTCAATGTGTAGTCCGTCAACGTCAGATGGCGCAATTTGGATAAGAATGTCGCCCGACTCAAGAGTGCCGGCCATTGCATTTTTAAGTTCCATCAGGTTCGTTTTTGGTTTAAATGTTGTTTTATTAAAATTAGTATTAAAGAATAATGTCTTTTTAATTGTAATAGCAAGCAAAAGTAGGTAATATTTTGGAACTGACAAAAGTTTTTCAAAGAAAAAAAGGCTGAAATACATTTATTTAAAACAATTTCACGATTGCATTTTAATGCTTATAAAAACGTTTTTTATGGTTTTGTTGAATGTTGTTTTCACTTTGTAGCAAAGCTAGCAAATTGACTTAATTTATTTAAGATAATTTGCACAAAAGTAATAAAATGTAAAAACTGAAAAGTGGGTAAAATCGTAATGTGATTTTACCCACTTTATGAGATCTAAAAATGTGATGTGACTATGGTTCCCTTCCTTCGATGATTGCTTCTGTGTCGCGGGCTATCATGTATTCCTCGTCGGTCATGACCACAACCACCTTTACCTTGCTGTCGGGAGTGCTGATTTCGCCTTCCTTGCCACGCCATAGTTTGTCATTGAGTTCCTCATCGATTTTTACTCCTAAGTACTCAAGGTTACGGCAGATGTTGCGACGAGTGGGAGTCTGGTTTTCGCCAACTCCGCCAGTAAATGCGATGATATCCACACCGTTAAGCTCTGCTGCATAGGCGCCGATGTACTTAAGGATGCGCAGCTCATACATGTCCATTGCGAGTCTTGCGATTGGGTTGCCATTGTCAATCTCGTCGCAAATCTCACGCATGTCGCTTGAGATACCACTGATACCAAGAACGCCACTTTCCTTGTTGACAATACGCATTAAATCTTTAGCGGTGAGGTTATATTTCTCCATCAGGAAGATAAGAGCTCCAGGGTCAACATCGCCGCTGCGAGTGCCCATCATCAGGCCCTCGGTAGGAGTGAGGCCCATAGAGGTGTCGATGCTCTCGCCGTTGCGGATGGCGCTGATGCTGGCGCCGTTACCAATGTGGCAGCAAATAATTTTTTTGTCTTGCCTGTCAGTGCCCAGCATCTCGCATACACGACGAGAGACGAAGCGGTGACTAGTACCATGGAAACCATAACGGCGCACATGGTCTTCCTTGTAATATTTCATGGGAAGAGGGTAGAGGTAAGCATGCTTTGGCATGGTCTGGTGGAATGCGGTGTCAAAGACTGCCACTTGTGGCACGTCGGGCAGCACTTTGGTGATAGCGTCGATACCAGCCATGTTCACAGGATTGTGAAGAGGAGCGATGCTATAGCACTCCTTGATCATGTCTTTCACCTCGTCGGTAATGAGCATGCTCTTGTTGAACTTCTCACCGCCATGCACTACTCGATGGCCTACAGCATCAATCTCATTTAGGCTCTTGATGCAGCCATATTCGGGATTAATAAGCGAGTCAAGAATCGCCTTAATGGCACCATCGTGATTGATGAGTCCTAAATCAACATTCTTCTTACCATCCTCAAGTTTCATCTTGATGAAGCCGTCGGGCAAGCCAATTTTCTCCACGCCACCTTCAGCAAGAATGGTGTTGCTTTTTACCTCAATGAGTTTGTACTTGGCAGAGCTACTGCCGCAATTAAGCACTAAAATGTTCATAAAGTTTTTAGTTTTTTAGTATGTAGTTATTAGTTTTAGTTCTTTTGTGTCTAGGCTCGGGATGATTTGGATTTACTCTCAACCTTTTTTGCTGATTGCCTGGTTGCAGGTGAGGAGAATAGTCTTATAAACATCGTCGGGCGAGCAGCCTCGCGAGAGGTCATTGACTGGAGCGCCAAGTCCCTGCAGTACTGGACCAACGGCAGTGGCTCCAGCAAGACGCTGCACGAGCTTATAGGCAATATTGCCCACCTCAAGATTGGGGAACACTAGTACATTGGCCTTGCCGGCAATGTCGCTGCCAGGAGCCTTTGATGCACCCACGCTAGGCACGATAGCGGCATCGGCTTGAAGTTCGCCGTCAATCTTCATGTCGGGATTCATCTCGCGAGCGAGGCGAAGGGCCTCAGTCACTTTGTCAACCTTTTCATGGCTGGCGCTGCCCTTAGTTGAGAAGCTTAACATTGCCACTTTGGGATCGATGCCTGCGATATCACGAGCGGTCTTCTCAGTGAGTACAGCGGTTTGTGCGAGCTGGCTGGCATCGGGGTCGGGAATTACTGCGCAGTCGGCAAATACCATTGTACCATTCTCTCCGTAAGGGCTACCCTCGGGCAAAAGCATGATAAATGCTCCCGAAACTGCACTTACGCCAGGAGCGGTCTTAAGCACTTGGAAAGCAGCACGCAGCACGTTGCCTGTAGTATTCTCGGCACCTGCCACTTGAGCGTCGGCATCCCCATTCTTGATAAGCAAGCAGCCCAAATAGAGTGGGTCGGCAGCTTTCTTGCGCGCCTCTTCAATTGTCATGCCTTTGCTCTTACGAAGCTCTTGCAGCAGCTGTGCATAAGGCTCAAGCTCATCGGCATTGGCAGGGTTGATGAAAGTGGCATTCTCGATATTGTTGAAGCCAAGCTCTTTAGCTTTAGCGACAATCTCGTTCTTGTCGCCAATCAATATCACTTGCGCGGCTTTGCGCTCAATAACGAGATTGGCGGCTTGTAGAGTGCGTGGTTCAAAACTCTCGGGTAACACTAAGCGCTGCGGAGTGGCAATCGCTTTTTTCTCCAGGTCGATAAACAGTTGTTCCATTGTTTTTGATTATGTTTTCTGTTAGTTTTTTTATCTTCTGCAAAATTACTGCATTAAGTGAAAATAACAAAAAATATGATGAGATTTTTTGTTGTAAAAAAAAGTGCAGCAATAAAAAAGTAGCTGCACAGTGAGTATCATTTAGGGTTCTTGTCTCTAGTAGAGAGTGTTTATGTGTTTTATTCTGTGGCGAGGCGAGTCTTAACGTAGTTAACTATGAATTTTGCGGTTTCTTCTGGACCGAGTTTTGAACAATCGATGGAGAGATCGTAGCTTTCGCTCATTCCCCAGTGCTTATCGGTATAGAAGTCATAGTAATTCGCGCGAAGTTTGTTCTGCTTAATGGCCATTTCTTTGGCTTCTTTTTTAGTTTTGCAGTCGCCTCGTTTGATAATTCTCTTGATGCGGTCTTCGAGCGATGAGTGCAGGAAGATGCTGATGACGTTAGCCTCGTTGCGCAAGATATAGTCGGCACTGCGTCCCACAATCAAACATGGGCCCTTGTGAGCAAGGTCAATCATAACTTGACTTTGCGCTTGATACACATTGTCTTCTTTTACTGGTTGGTCACCAGCAAAAAGAGCACCACTGTAATACCCAATGTTGAACGACCAAAGCGAAGAGAAGAGCTTAGGCGTGCGCTCATCGGAAGCCTCAAAGATATGTGGCTCCACTCCGCTAGATTTTGCTGCTTCAATCAACAATCTTTTGTCGTAATACTCAATGCCAAGCATCTTAGCCACCATTTGCCCTATGTCTCTTGCTCCGCATCCAAACTGGCGGCCAAGAGTAACCACGTAATTCTTTGAATTTTCCATAATTCATTTATTGTAATGAGGTTTATAAAATTGTTAGCAAAGGTAATGATTTTTTGTCAAAGAATAAAGGATTTCAGTCAAAAAGTTCAACATCGAGTTTAAAAGCGTCATCACCGTCATCTTCAGTGTTGTTATTGGTAATAATCACTTTTTTCTCGTTGGTTCGGTTTTCACCATTGATGATATACTCTTTTATTAAAAATTTTTTCTTATATTCGTCATAAAAGGCATTTAACGAAGAAGGCAAGTAATTTACAATATTGTCGGTATATTCATAAAGGCGCTGGAACAGCACTGTGTCACCTGACTTCTTAAAGAAGATTTTCAGCAATTCGATGTTGTCATCGTTCTGAATCATGAGGAAGTGCTTTCTACCAACTACAAAGTCGCCGAAGAAGGCCAAAGAGTCGTTGTCAAGTATATCTTCAGACTTCACATCTATCTTAATGCCTTTTCCAGAGCCAGTGAGGAGCATTGTGAACACCCTGTTTCCAGAGTCATCATCTTGCATTTTATTTAATGTGTCTTTCAGCATTTTAGGAAAAACATAGTCATCCTTTGACGCTTTCACACATTTCATCTTTTTCTCGACAGTTTTCTGGGGCAGCACAAAAGTGGAGTCAGAATACTGCTTTACCATAGAGACTGTAATCTTGTCGCCGGCATCAACTGCGAGAAACACAAAAGCCATCAAACATATCAATACTAGTCTTTTCATAACATTATAACTTTAAATCAGGGTGCTAAATTAGTATATTACTTTTGATTAGTTGCGTGTAATGATATTAAAAAATGAAAAAAAACGTTTTTCATTTTGTTCTACCCTCAACTTGCACTAATTTTGGATAAATTAGGCTGCGTTTCGGAAATGCTCAAATAAATTTGGCATTTCTCTCAACTTGCACTAATTTTGTGGCATAAAAAACATAACTACTATGAAGAAAAATCATTTATTTTTGTTTTTGACAGTTTTATTTAGCATGGCATGTTATTCTTATGTAAATGCACAAGAACATCGTTCATTCCTGCGTGGTGATGTACTCGAGATAGACTTGCGTGAAGCAGGTTCTCTTGACAAGTACCTTAATCCCGATGAGCAGAAACGTGTGCGTTGCATCAGGCTCAGCGGAGTGATGAATGGAGATGACGCAAAATTCATAAGGAAGATTTGCGGCCGTTCAAGCGCTTATGACGAAAATAACCGAAGTGTCGATAACTATCTTGACCTTGAACTCGAGCGAGTTAGGATAGTGGGTGGCGGCTCTTACTCCAACCGCAGCGAGCACGATGCCATTTCAAGGGGCATGTTCAAGAGCTGTAGCTGTCTCCGTTATGTGTCTCTGCCTCGTGATTTGCGCCTGATAGATAATGAGGCATTTTGTTATTGCAGTAAACTTGAGGAGGTTAGATTTGTAGGACGCAGCAATGTGCGCTCGATAGGAGATGATGCGTTCAGGAGCTGCTATAAACTATCGCGCATCAATCTTCCAGAGGGTTTGGAGTCGATTGGCGAAGAATGCTTTTATGACTGTAACAATCTACGTCGCATCGACCTACCGTCAACGCTGCGCTCTATAGGTAAGGGGGCCTTCAGCGATGCGCCTCTCACATCTATAAAGTTGCCTTACAACCTCACCTTCATTGGTAGCAATGCCTTCAAAGGTACCCATATTACAAGTTTATACCTGCCCCAGAGTGTGGAGGTTGAGAATGACGCTTTTGGTTCTATGCCCAAATTGCGTGAGTTTCAGGTTGAGAGAGGTAACCGCTACTACACCGTAGAAGATGGTGTACTCTACGACATTGAAGGCACTACACTTATCTATTATCCTAATGCCAAAACTGGAGCATTCTCGGTGCCAAGCGGTGTCATTACTTTGCAGAATGGCGCATTTGCTGGTAATAGCTCGCTTTCTCTGGTCACTTTCCCAAATTCGTTGCAGACTATTGGAAAAAATGCTTTTGCCAACTGCACCTCGCTGCGAAATGTAGAAATTCCTGAGAATGTCACCTCAATAGGTGCTAGCGCATTCTCGGGCTGCTCACACATGACAACAGCCACTATTGATGCAGCGATTAATGTTTTGTCGGCTCAAGTATTTAATGATTGTGGTTCATTGCAGTCGGTTGTTTTACCATCGAGCCTGCAGAAGATAGGAGAGAGGGCTTTTGAGAATTGCAAGTCGTTGCAAAATGTGGAATTTGGCGACAACCTTACCGCTATCCTCAAAGAAGCGTTTAAGAAGTGTGGCTTTGTTCAGATGGAGTTGCCCGATGGCATCACGACTATTGGAGAGAACGCTTTTCGCGACTGCAAGCAGATGACTTCTATTGTTCTCCCATACAGCCTGAAGGTGGTTGAGAAGGAGTTGTTCAGAGGTTGTGAGAGGCTAGTTGATGTATCTATGCCTTCGCAGCTTACCATGATAGGGGAGAACGCCTTCCGTGACTGCAAACAATTACCAAGAGTCGAGTTGCCAGAAGGCCTTACTTCTATAGCTAACAACGCATTCCGTGGCACGGCTTTGACACAGCTCACCCTTCCCTCTAGCATCCAGACTCTTGGCGAGAAGATTGTTGAGAAATGCAAGATGCAGAGCATTACTTGTCTTGCCGTTACTCCTCCTGCTCTCAAGAAGATTAGTGAGAAGAAGACGCCACTTTATGTGCCAGCATCATCGGTCGAGGCCTATAAGCAGACCAAACCATGGAAAGACTTTAAGAATATATTGCCAATCGATTAAAATTATCCACTATGTTTAAAAAACTTTTATCACTATCATTAGTTATGTTGACTTGTTTAGGATGTAACTCTCAGAAAACTGAGCAAATAAAGGTGGGTGACGACGACGCGTTGCGCACCAAATCGGGGAAAGAAGTGTCGTTCTTGTTTATCAAGCACGCAAGTTTTGTGATTAACTATGACAATCTGTCAATTCAGATTGACCCCGTGAGCAAGATGGAACCTGCCACCGATTATTCTTCATTTCCTAAAGCTGATTTTATCTTTATCACTCATGAGCATTTTGACCATTTCGACAAAGACGCCATATCCGCCTTGACTGGTGAGAAGACACAAGTCATTCTAAACAAGAAATGCGCCGAGATGCTAGGCAGCGGTACTGCCATGAGCAATGGAGAGACATTGAAACTGCGTGATGACATCACAGTGGAAGCCGTGCCAGCTTACAACACTACTCCCGACCACCAGCAATTCCATCCTAAAGGTCGTGACAACGGTTATGTGCTTACTCTTGACGGCCTGCGCATTTACATTGCTGGCGACACCGAAGACATTCCTGAGATGGAACAGCTCAAAGACATCGACATAGCATTCCTGCCCTGTAACCAGCCCTACACGATGACTTCAGAGCAACTTGCTCATGCGGCAACAATGATTAAGCCAAAGGTGGTTTATCCTTATCATTTCAGCGATACACCAATCGACGAGATGCAGAAAGCACTAGAAGGAGCAAAGATTAAAGCTATTTTCCGCAATATGCAATAATACTCCCAAAAGTCTTGAGCATTTCGTTGCTCTCAAATATAACAATAAGCCATAGCTGATGTCACTCAACTATGGCTTATAGTTTTGGCAATCGACTGATTTACCCGAAGTTGTCGTAGTGGATTGACGAGGGATCAACACCGCACTTGTCGAGGACTTCGTTTACTGTCTTGCTCATCATCGCAGGACCGCACATGTAATACTCGCAATCTTCAGGTGTCTCGTGGTCTTTGAGATAAGTATCATACATCACTGGAGCAATGAATCCTGGAGTGTATTTCACTCCAGCCTCATCGGCAACGGGGTCAGGACGGTCGAGGGCGAGGTGGAAGTGGAAGTTGGGATATTCCTTCTCAATCTCAAGGAAGTCCTCAAGATAGAACACCTCACTTAGTGAACGAGCGCCATAGAAATAGTGCATCTCGCGGTCACGGGTGTGAAGAGTCTTAGTCATGTGCATAATTTGTGCGCGAAAAGGAGCCATACCGGCGCCACCGCCAACCCATATCATCTCTTTCTTGCTGTCGAAGATAGGGTGGAAGTCTCCGTAAGGTCCACTCATAATGACCTTGTCACCAGGTTTGAGCGTGAAGATGTAAGACGAAGCGATACCGGGGCTCACGTCCATAAAGCCAGTCTGTGGTTTTGGCTTGAATGGGGGAGTAGCAATACGCACTGTTAGCATGAAACGGTCGCCCTCAGCGGGATAGTTGGCCATAGAATATGCTCTAACGGTCTCCTCAGTATTCTTGCACTTAAGCGAGAACATGTCATATTTCTCCCATGTGGGAAGATACTCACCGAGCGATTCCTTGTCAATATCTACATTATAATCCATCTCGTAAGTTGGAA
This sequence comes from Muribaculaceae bacterium, assembly GCA_017618355.1. Classification (GTDB taxonomy): domain Bacteria; phylum Bacteroidota; class Bacteroidia; order Bacteroidales; family Muribaculaceae; genus Sodaliphilus. The sequence continues at coordinate 5,531 of JAFZUL010000111.1, read as the reverse complement.
TCTTGATTTGAGCGTATGAACCAGGGATAAAGTCCATGTGCTCACCCTCGGGTAAAGCCACGATAAACTCCTTGATGAACGAAGACACGAGCTTGTTGCTCACCACGGTGCACTCATATTCCTTGACTTCGAGCACCGAATCGGGCACTTGCACTTTCATGTTGTCTTTCACCTTGACTTGACATCCCAGTCGCCAATGATTTTGTTGCTCCTTGCGTGAGAAATGCACTGTCTCGGTAGGAAGGATGTCGCCACCGCCTTCCAGCACCTGAATCTTACATTGACCACAGCTGCCCTTGCCGCCACAGGCACTCGAGAGCATTACTCCGCCCTCGTGCAGGCTATTGAGCAACGACTTGCCACTCTCTATCTCAATCTCTTTTTTACCGTCGTTGATGCTGATTTTCACTTTTCCAGATGCCACAAGGTAGTGCCTTGCCAGCAAGAGGATTGTAACAAGCAACAGCGTGAGAACCAAGAAAATGACGGCACTCGCGATAACGGTTAATGATGAATTTACTAATAGTATCATAGTCAAGAGGTAGTATTAAAGTTTGATGCCCATAAAGCTCATAAATGCTATGCCCATGAGACCAGTAATGATGAAAGTGATGCCAACTCCACGCAGAGCAGGAGGTATGTTGCTGTAAGCAATCTTCTCACGTATTGCAGCAAGTCCAACTATAGCAAGCAACCATCCTATACCGCTTCCCGCGCCATAGACTGTTGCTGTCCAGCACGTAGCGAACTCGCGCTGCTGCATGAACAGCGCTCCACCAAGGATCGCGCAGTTTACAGCAATCAGTGGAAGGAATATTCCAAGGGAGTTGTAAAGCGCAGGGGCAAACTTTTCGACAGTCATTTCCACTAACTGTGTCGCCGAAGCTATGACAGCAATGAACATTATAAGTCCCAAAAAACTGAGATCTACATCCTTGTATCCGTCACCAAGCCAAGCCAAAGCACCAGGCTGAAGGACATACTTATCAAGAATATAGTTCAGAGGAATGGTCACAACAAGCATGAATGTAACCGCAATGCCCAGACCAAATGCCGTCTTTACATTCTTGGAAACTGCCAAGTATGAGCACATTCCCAAGAAGTAGGCAAATACCATGTTGTCGATAAAAATCGACTTAACGAAAAGGTTTAAATTTTCCATTTTAAATCATTGATATTTAAAAGCGTTACTACTTGTTGATTATTTCTCTTGTAAGTCCTTATTACGTGAACGATGCACCCAGATGATGCATCCCACGGTGATGAGAGCCATAGGAGGCAGAATCATCAAACCATTATTCATGTAGCCATGATCGTAGCACCATTGTGGAATCACCTGATAGTTGAGCAATGTGCCACTACCAAGGAGTTCGCGGAAGAATGCGACGATAACCAGTATAATCATGTAGCCCAAACCATTACCGATTCCGTCAAGGAAGGCAGGCCAGGGCCTGTTGCTCAAAGCAAACGCCTCAAGACGTCCCATCAAGATGCAGTTTGTAATGATGAGTCCTATGAATACTGAGAGTTGCAAACTCACGTCGTAGGCGTATGCCCTGAGCACTTGTTGTACAATAATCACGAGAGCCGCAACAACCACCAGTTGCACAATGATGCGAATGGATGTTGGAATCGTCTTTCGCAGTAATGATATCACTACATTAGAGATTGCGAGAACTGCGATTACCGAAATTCCCATGACAATAGCGGGTTCCAGTTTTGCTGTCACTGCAAGAGTTGAGCAGATGCCCAAAATCTGTACCAGAACGGGGTTGTCCTTCGACAACGGATTGAATAAAGCTTCTTTATTTCGTTTGGATAACATAGTCTATTGTCATTTAAAGGTTCCACTTTGAAGTTTCTTAAAGAAGGCGTCGTAAGGCTCCATGCAATCTTTGAGCATTGCCTCCACGCCTCTACTGGTCATGGTTCCACCAGAGATGGCATCGACATATTCAGAGCCATCAGTTGGCTTTTGGCCGGCTTTCATCACACTGATAGACTTGAACTCACCATCAACATAGATTTTCTTGCCTTTGAACTGGTCTTGGAATTTCGGGTTTGCAATCTCCGCGCCAAGTCCAGGAGTCTCGCCTTCGTGGGAGAAATATGCTCCATAGATGTCTTTTCCATTGTCATTTACTGCAACATACCCCCAAATAGGTCCCCATAGACCACCGGTTTTACCTGCGCCATATACAGGAATTATGTACTTGATGCTTCCATCATCGAGTTTGCATTTAAACACTGGCAACTTACGACTTTTTTCCATGATGTTGTTTTTCATGTTTACTTCAAAGGTCTCCTGTTTGTCGTTGCTCACTGTGTTTCCATTTTCGTCAACAATGAATCCCTCTACTATATATTTATTAAATGTGTCTTCAATTTGGCTCTTGTCGGCAGGTTTCAAGAACACTGCGCTAAGAATCTGTCCACGTTTATCATTGGCAATATTGTCATCTTGTTTGGGCTTGAGAGCCATGTAAATGAAAGCTAAGACAGTACCAACAATAAGCACCATTACTGAGGCATAGATGATTTGATATATGTTACTGTTTTTATTCATAGTTCAAATCCTCCTTTCATTGTGTTTTGGCTCGCTTGAGGCGGCGGTTAATATTGACTTGAACAACGCAGTAGTCGATGAGCGGTGCAAATGCGTTCATCAGCAGCACGGCTAGCATTGCTCCCTCGGGGTAACCGCCATTGTAAACCCTGATAAGAATGGCAAAAACTCCAATAAGGAAGCCATATATGTATTGACCAATCTTGGTTCGGGCTCCAGTTACTGGGTCGGTAGCCATAAACACTGCGGCAAAAGCAAAGCCTCCGAAGCAAACCTGCGCCAATGGGTCGAGCATCGAGGCAGGGTAGGTTGCAGTAGGGAAGGCATGAGCAAGAGCCCCCATCGCCAGTCCGCCTGCAAAGACGCTCACCATTACTCTCCATGAAGCAACGCCAGTGATAAGGAGAATTGCGGCACCGATAAGGATGGCAATCATCGATGTCTCGCCTGGCGAACCAGGAATAAGACCAATAAAGGCATCGATTGTTGATGGGATCTTGTCGCTTAACGTCTCTCCAACGTTAGTGGCAACTTCACCCAACGGAGTGGCACCCGAGAATGTATCGGGGACTGTTCCTCCGAATCCGAAAGCGGGGTCGGTCTTGACGAAAGCCATGTCGCCACTCATCTTCGACGGATAAGCAAAGAAAAGGAACGCGCGTGTGATAAGCGCCACGTTGAAGATGTTCATGCCTGTTCCACCAAAGATTTCCTTTGCGAAAATCACGGCGAAGGCCGTAGCAACAGCCGTCATCCACAAAGGTGTGTTGATGGGAACGATGAGAGGGATTAAGATGCCGGTAACAAGGAAACCTTCTTGTATCTCCTTGTGGTGGATTTGGGCCCCGATAAACTCAATTCCCAGTCCCACAGCATAGGACACCACAATCACTGGCAGCATTGCAAGCAGTCCATAGAAGAACATCTGCCAGAACGAGGCGTCTGTACCCATTGCATTAAAGTGCTGATAACCGATGTTATACATCGCAAACAGCAAACATGGCATGAGGGCGACAACCACGGTAATCATGGTGCGCTTCAAGTCGTTGCTGTCGTGAATGTGCACCCCTGACCGCGACGTGGCATTAGGGGTGAACAAGAACGTCTCCATTCCTTCATAGAACGACTGCAGCTTGCTCAGCTTGCCGCCTTCATGGAAATGAGGCTTAATCTTGTCCAGAAATTTTCTTAAAGGCTTCACTTTATCTTTTTGTTTAAATGTTAGTATTCATTTTGTTGACAATCACTAGCTTGTGCTTAGCACATTTCAGCCCTCATCTTATCAAGACCCTCACGCACGATGCGCTGCAGTTCAAGTTTTGACGTGTCGGCATATTCAGCGAGAGCGAAATCTTCGGGAGCGACCTCATAAATGCCAAGTTGCTCCATCTTGTCGATGTCAAAAGCGATTATTGATTTAATTAGGAACTCGGCATAGATGTCCATTGGCAGCATGTTGTCATACTCGCCAGTAAGCACAATAGCTCTCTCGCCTCCGTTGAGCTTGGCGTCGAGGTCAACCTCTTTGTGGCGAGAGAATAGTCCGCTGGTAAACAAACGATAAATGCTGTATTTCTTAGGACTTAGCGATGCCCATCCCATAAACTCGTCTTTCTTGTTGATTTCGTTGATTACAGTGACATGACGATAGGGTGCATGCAGATATCCGTCAATGGTCTCTTTCACGCCAGTAAGCACGTTGCCACTGATGATGCGTGGTTCCTTTCCATTATCGCTTAACCTGCCGTCGAGTAGCGATTTAAGAGTGCAACCCATTGTTGCTTTGATATATGCAGGCTGCTCAACGCATGGACCATTCACTGCCACGATGGTGGAGTAGTCCATTTTCCCGGTCTCAAAGAGTTTGCCAATTCTCGCTGCTGTTATCACATCGAGTGTCCAAACCACATCGCCTTTATTCACTGGTTTCACATTGGCAATCTGCACACCAGCATTACCAGCAGGGTGAGGGCCCGAGAATGTATTGGTCTCAGCTCCCGTGTCGGTGATTGGCTCAGTAGGGGAGCAGCCCAGATACACTTTTCCGTCGGTCATCGTTGAGAGGACTTCTACAGCTTTGACGAGATACTTTTCGTCCTCACCCAAAACCAACTTAAGCGATGGCGCCAATGGTGCCGAATCAAAACCTGTGATGAAAATGTCGCGTGGACGATCATTGGAGATAGGCACAATGTCGTATGGGCGCTGTCGTAGCAAGGGCCACAAGCCACTCTCGAGAAGGAGAGCTTTGGGATTCTCACGAGTGTCGAAAGAGACGCTGCGATTCTCGTTGTCAGGTTCTACCACGATTGCCAGAATCTTTCGTCGGTCACCGCGCACCACTTGTTTAACTGTTCCGCTAACAGGAGAAGTGACTTTGATTTTCTCATCATTCTTGTCATGGTATAGAGGCTCACCTGCTGCGACTTTCTCTCCTTCCTTCTTTTCCATGCGTGGAATGATTCCCGTAAAATCATCGGGGGCAATGGCATAGGAGTCGCTCACGTGGGCTTCTATCAATTCTTCGCCTGTGATTTTGCCTTTAAGGTTTATGTCAAACCCTTTTCTTAATTTTATTAATGCCATATTATATAAATAATGAGTGCATATTTTACATTATCGGCAAAGGTACAAAAAATAAATTACATAATGATTAATAAAGCAGAAAAATTTATTTTTCATTGATTAATAAAAGCTCTTTGAAACCTGCAACCACATAAATATTAGCGATTTGTGCACAAGGCTTGAACACCAGCTTACACACATCAAATTCATCAAAAAAATTTTTTTAAGAAAAAAAGTATATAATAGCTTTGTGTTTTTAAAAAAAATGTAATAAATTTGCGTGTTATTTTGTGGAGAAGTGTGACTTATTGGCATATATTCCACTGTTTAAGAACGTGATAATTAGACTACTAAATAGTAGGTTGTTAATAAATTCTTTGCTATTAATATACTATTTTAG
>JAFZUL010000110.1 GCA_017618355.1 Muribaculaceae bacterium | reverse complement strand
GGCACGAAGTGACTGAGGGGTATGAAAATTGCGAAAATGCAATCCCTTGAGTCTATCATACTCCCCCTTACCCCCTCTATCTTAGAGGGGGAGTTGCTAACGCAATGATTATCAGGAGATAAATTCGTCGAACTCACGTTATCTTAGAGGGGGAGCTAATAGGCTGATATTCATATAATAATTTCATCGAACTCAGGTTAACTACGGATTGTTCTGATTATATAACCCCAAATTGGTTGTGGCCGATTTGGGGTTATAACAGAATTCAGTTAACAATTCTATGATAGTTTCATTCATATCTTTTTATTGCTCCATATTATCGAAAGAGTCGATGATTTTTTGCCAGTCTTTTGGTAGGTCTTTGAGATTGTTGGTTCTCTTCAGCACGCACCCTACTGATCCTGGCCCGTAGTAGTCATCGCCCTTGATGAGGGTGTATTTTGTGGTCACGTCATTTTCGGCAAAATCGCTTGGGTCGCTGAAGACCATTAGCGTCTCTTTGCCTACGAACTTGTTGCCTTCCCAAGTGAAGATTTCGTAGAATGTTGAACTTGCTCCATTGCTGCTCAAGCTCACAAAGTGCTTCTTGTCGTTGTTGACGAGGAAATATCCGTTGAGGCTTGCATCCTGCATGGTGGGCACAAAAGAGCCTTTTTTCTTGTCAAACAGATAGAAGATGCTATAGTTGCGTGATGCTGCGGGACCAATGAAGAGGTCTTCATATCCGTCGAAGTTCATGTCGATGAAACGCACTTCGCCCGAAGTTGCATCGTGTTTGAAGGTTTGCAGCAACGTCTTGCCTTTGTAGATTTTTGTGGTGAAAGTGCCGTCTTCGTTCTCTTCGGATTGAGCGCTATATGTGCTATTGGTTTGTGGTGCATTGAGCACGTTGAAATAGCCATTCTTATCGACTGGAGATAGCTTTTTCACTTTCTCGGTGGATGCAGAATGTTTTTTGCGATGTGATTTCTTAGTTTGTGCACAGCTGGTGAGTGTCACGAGGGCCATTAATACTAGCAATGTGCTTTTAAAAAAAGTTTTCATAATAAGATGTTGTTTATGTGGTTAATATATAATGTTTTACATTTCACGTCCCTCGAAAGCGGCGAAGCAGTCTCGCCAGTGCTGGGGCAGTGGGGCAGGGAGGCGTGTCTCGGGATCGAGATATACCATAACCTGTGAGCATACGCATTTTATTTCTTGAGTAGCGGTGTTTTGGAGAATCTGCAGCACTGTGAAGCTCTTGTTGCCCACATGGTCGATTTGTGTCTTCACCACGAGCGGCTCGTCAAAGAGTGTCTCGTGCAGGAAATTGCAGTTGATGTTGGCAATCACCACGTTCACGTTATTCCAGTCTTGTCGCTCGCCTGCCGCTCGCTCGAAATAGATGCTTTTGCCGAGGTCGAAAAGGTTGAGATACACCGAATTGTTGACATGACCCAGAGTGTCGAGGTCGCTGAATCGCAGCTGCACCGGCAGCTCGCAGTGGAAGGGGTTAGTTATGTTGAAGTCCATGAGTTATCAGTAGTTAGTTTTTAGTTCTTGGTTGCGATGACAATTCCCGAGCAAGCTCGCCTACCCGTAGCCTTTTGCAACAGACGGAACATATCTTTTCTTTTTTCTCATCTAAAAAGGTCGTCCAGAGTAATTTCTTGGTTCACATCTTTGGCGTGTTCGTTCTGAGTGATACCATTGGTTGTTATCATTACGAGCTGTATGGAGTGCGTGCGTGTGTGCTGTTTGCTGTTGAGGAAAGCTACAATTTTGTTTTCTAGTTCTTTCTCATATTTCTTGTCGATGGTGAATTCGTGTTCGCTGAATTTCATCTCGCAGATATAGTCGGTCCGCTCGCCTTTCCATTCTAGTACTAGGTCGATTTGTGGTGTGGTTCCGTTTGGCGCTGTTCCATGCCAGCAATAGTTTCGGCTGATGGTAGCGATGCGCAATTTGTCTTTTATTTGTGGCAAATGCTCAATGCACAACATCTCAAATGTGTTGCCCGCCCAGGTGTAGAAATCGGGAGTGCGTTGTAGCGCTCGCCAGTTGCCTGCATTAGTCCCTCTGCCGTGGATGAAGTGCAAATAGAACATAGAGAAGAAGTCTTTAAGTTGATAAACCGTCTCTACTCGCTGCTTGCCATATCGGGGGTATTCGCGTGTGATGCCCGACTCGTGCAGGTTGTCAAGAAGTTTTGAGAATGATCCACCACATTCAATGCCTATAGCTTTAGCAAGTTCGCGGCGTGTCATACCGTAATACTTGCTACCTAAAGCCTTAACAATGTCGATATATCGTTCGGAGGAAGAATATAAGCCCGTATATACATCCTTGAATTCTTGGTTTATTTTCTCGTCTTTAAAGAAGAAATCATCAAGATTTTCAGAGAGGTTTTTCTCGTTGTCGATACGGTCAAGATAATATGGAATGCCACCTAGGGCCATATAGGCAACTGCTATCTCATAGCGCGACAGGTGGAATCCATGGTGTTTGAAATAAAGTTCACACTCCTTAAGAGTAAAGGGCAGCAGACGCATCGTTGCCGTCAACCTGCCATGCAGACCGCCATAGTCGCGAATCACATTGTCAAGCATCCAACTAGTTGCCGAACCGCATACCACCAGCACAATATTTCGCTGTCGGTCGGCCCAGGAATTCCAAAAATAGCCCAGTTCTGTAATCAGTTCCGACGACTGAGTGCCTGCAAGCCATGGGAGTTCGTCAAGGAATATGACGCATCGCTCGCGGTTAATACCCTCCAGAAAATTTTTGAGCAGTCTGAATGCCTCTCGCCAGTTGGTGGGACGAGGGGATGATGGGTCTAAACCGCTGTCAAGCATGCTCTCGAAGAAATGGTCAAGTTGTAGCTGTTTGTAGGATATGTCTTCTTTCTCCTTGATATACGAGCCAATAGCTCGAAATACAATGTGGTTCTTGTAAACCTCTTCCACAAGAAAAGACTTACCCACGCGTCTGCGGCCATAGATTGCGATAAATTCTGATTTAGAGGAATGTAGAAGTTTCTCTAGTTTTCTTATTTCCTCTTGGCGGCCGATAATGTTTTTGTAGGTCATAACATTGTTTTTTCCGTTGCAAAGTTACAAAAAATCTCCAAATTTCAAGAAAAAATCAGCCATTTTCGAGATTTTTTTTGAAAATGGCTGATTTTTCCAGAGCTTGAAAATGGTTAAATGATTTTTATTGAGCGGTTTAGTTGTTTTCGTGGGGAGCCAGTGCTGGTTTTAGTTGTTGCTCGAAGATTTCGCGGTTCACGATTCGGTAGTGTGGGTGGTAGTCATTGTTATAGGCTGGGCTGTGGTGGACGGCTTGGTTCTGCTGGCTTGCTTGGCGCAGGAGGTCTCGCTCTTCTTGACCGAAGCCGGGTTTTATCTCGTCAATCACTTTGACAATCTCCTCCCACTTTGTTGGCCAGTCGAGCGATGGTTGCTGCTGAGGCTTGGCGCTGTCGAGGAATGCCCATAGGAGCTGTTCGGGGGTGATGAGGCCGTCTTTTACGGCATTGAGATAGACTCTTACATAGTCGCCGCTGATGCCAATGGGTTCGTAGTAGAGGTTTATCGCCTGGTCGTCGCAGTGGTCGAGTTCGTAGTTGAGGTAGTTGCGCACCGCTGCCGTGTCGGTAATCATGTGTTCGGGACCAAAGTGCTCCTGATAGAACGCTTTGTAGATGTCTTGCAGTGTAGAGGCAGGATAGGTGGCTAGTTGGTTCTCAACAGCTTGACGCAACACTGGTCTGTCAAGTTCTTGAGCACTGCCAATCATTGATGCCAATATAATAAGGATGAAAAGATAAATCTTTTTCATGGTTTTATTTTTCCACTGTCGCCATGAGTTCAAAGGGCAGTGCGGCAGTGATTTTTGCGTTGTAGAAATTGCCTGGGGTGAGGGGTGTGGTCTTGGTGATGAGGACTTCGGGATCGACTTCGGGGGAGTCGTATTGTGTGCGGCCCACGTAGTATTCTTCTTCCTCGCGGTCGATAATGACGTGCTGGGTGGTGCCAACCTTAGCCTCTTGAATCTCCATTGAGATAGATTCTTGAAGGTCCATAAGGGCCTCAAGGCGAGATTGTTTCACGTCTTGCGGGATATTGTCTTCAAGGTTTTGTGCAGCCCATGTGCCAGCTTCCTCGCTATAGGCGAAGGCTCCCATGCGCTCGAAGCGTGCATCACGCACGAAGTCCATCAATTCGTCAAATTCCCTGTCGCCCTCGCCTGGGAATCCCACCATGAGTGTGGTGCGCAGATGCAGTCCTGGCACCTCATGGCGCATACGCTCAATGAGTTGCAGCGTCTCGTCGCGGGTGATGTGGCGGCGCATATTGGTGAGCACCTTGTCGCTGATGTGCTGTAGGGCGATGTCGAGGTAGTTGCACACGTTGGGGTGCTGCGCCATAACGGGCAGGATGTCCCACGGGAACTGTGTGGGGTAGGCATAGTGCAACCTAATCCATTCCACGCCTGGCACTGCCGCCATCTGCTCCACCAGACTGGGTAGCATCATCTTGCCGTAGAGGTCGAGGCCGTAGCTCGACAGGTCTTGCGCAATGACGTTAAACTCCTTCACGCCACGGCTCACGAGGTTGCGCGTCTCGTCGAGCAGTTGCTCCATGGGCACACTCTTGTGGCGGCCTGTGATGAGCGGTATGGCGCAGAAGGCGCAGAAGCGGTTGCAGCCCTCCGAGATTTTCATGTAGGCATAATGTGGTGGGGTGGTGAGGATGCGGTCGCTGGCGAGGTCGTCGCGGTAGCTCTTGCCGAGATAGGCAAGTATTTGCTTCCAATTGAACTTGCCGTAGAAATGGTCCACCTCGGGTAGTTCCTCGATGAGGTCGGCCATGAAGCGCTCGCTCAGGCATCCCATGACAAGGAGTTTCCTGATTTTGCCCTGTTTCTTGGCTTCTCCCAATTCGAGAATGGTGTTGATAGACTCCTCTTGAGCGTCGGCGATGAAGCCGCAGGTGTTCACCACCACAATCTCGCCATCGACATGGCTGGGGTTGTGCTCCACCATGTAGCCCGCAGCATGCAGCTGACGAATCAGGTGCTCCGAATCCACGAGATTCTTAGAGCACCCGAGAGAAATTATGTCAATCTTGTTACGACGCATAGGTTATAGGGTAGAGGGGAGAGTGAGAGGTGAGAGTTTTCGTTTTTATTGTGGGGGAGAGTGAAGTGAGAAAAATCTAAAGTGATGATTATGCTTGTTTTAATTTGTTTTTTAGGCTGGTTCTCAGTCCATATAACATCCTTGCAATCTCATCAATCTGTATTTTTAGTTCATTTTGTTTTTCTACTGAAAAATATCCCAAATCATTTGCTATAGATAGTTGGCAATATAACTCCATCAATGAACCATAGGAAATCTCTACAAAATGCATACGTTCCTTTATAGAGAATCTTCCACTACCTTCAGCTAAGTTTGATGGAACAGAAATTGCAGAACGTCTAATCTGGTCACATAAAGAATATTTTTCATATGTTGGAAAAACTTCAAGCAACAAGTATATATCTTTTACTAATTTGCGAGCCTTTTTGTAAACATCAAGTGTTTCAAAAGTAAAAAAAATTTCTTCCATATATTTCTCTCCCCTCTTCCCTCTCCCCTCTCCCCTCTGATCTCTAACTCTTCACTAGAATCTACTTTCCGAAGAGGGATTTTACGAATTCTTCTTTGCGGAAGATTTGGAGGTCTTCCATGCGCTCGCCTAGGCCGATGTATTTTACTGGAATCTGGAACTGGTCGCTGATGCCGATGACTACGCCTCCCTTAGCTGTACCGTCGAGTTTGGTGACTGCCAGGGCATTAACCTCGGTGGCAGCGACAAACTGCTTGGCCTGCTCAAAGGCGTTCTGACCCGTGGAGCCGTCTAGTACGAGAAGCACCTCGTTGGGAGCATCGGGCAGCACCTTCTTCATGGTGTTCTTGATTTTGGTGAGCTGGTTCATCAGACCCACGTTGTTGTGCAATCGGCCTGCGGTATCGATAATCACCACGTCGGCGTTCTGCGCCTTGGCGCTCGCCACGGTGTCGTAGGCCACCGAAGCTGGGTCGGTGCCCATCTTATGCTTGATGACAGGCACACCCACACGCTCGCCCCAAATCTCGAGCTGCTCATCGGCAGCAGCGCGGTAGGTGTCGGCAGCACCGAGCACCACTTTGTTGCCCGCTTGGGTGAACTGGTAGGCGAGTTTGCCAATTGTCGTGGTCTTACCAACGCCATTCACGCCCACAACCATGATGACGTAAGGTTTCTTGTCGTCATCGATGGTGAAGTCTTCGCGGTTGGCGTTGTCGTTATCGGCAAGCAGCTGTGTGATTTCCTCGCACAGCATGTCGTTAAGCTCATTGGTTGTGGCATATTTGTCGCGTGCCACACGCTCCTGAATGCGGTCAAGGATTTTCAGTGTGGTGTTCACGCCCACATCGCTGGTGATGAATACCTCCTCTAGGTTGTCGAGCACGTCGTCGTCAATCGTCGATTTGCCGGCTACCGCTTTCTTGAGTTTGGAGAACAGTCCTTCTTTGGTCTTGTTCAAACCGCTGTCGAGGGTTTCTTTCTTCTCTTTGCTGAAAAATTTTTTGAAAAGAGCCATATAATATATAAGTGTGAAGTTCTAAGTGTTAAGTTTGCGCCTGCGGCGCGTGGAAAGTGGAATGAGGAATGAGAAAAGGCCCCCTTCCACTTTCCTCCTTCCACCATTTACCATTTATGGATAAACTAGGTTTTGTGGTTGGATATTGTTGAGGATTTCGACTAGGAATTTGCGGGCTTCCCATTTTGCCATGGGGAGGTTGTTGAGCATATAGTTGCCACATTCCTGAGCGCTGCAGCCAGGAATCTCGCTTTCGTCGTAATTGGCGATAAAGGCGAACGTCTCTTTGATTAGCGGCACGATATCGCTCGACTCGAGGTCGCCCTGCATCAGCAGGTAGTTGCCTGTGCAGCAGCCCATAGGTCCCCAGTACACCACTTTGCTGCCCCACACAGGGTGGTTGCGCAGGAAGGTGGCCGCGAGATGCTCGATGGTGTGCAACGCGCTCTGGCTCACCGCCGGCTCACGGTTAGGGAGTTTCATGCGAATGTCGAAGGTGGTTATCATGCCTCCGCCTTCTATCTTGTCTTTGCGCGAGACATACACTCCACGCAAGAGTTTGGTGTGGTCGATAGTGAAGCTTGCTATTTTTTCCATAGTCTATTGAGTGTTGTTAATCTAATTTTTGGAGCAGTTCCTTTACAATAGCTAGAGTGTGGGTAGGGGCATCGGCCCAGAAGTCGCTGTATTGCTGGCTATTGTCATGGCTAGCTCCTGGCGAGTCGCTGATAATGCGCATGCTCACAAACGGTGTCTCTCTCACGTGGCAGGTGTGTGCGATTGCGCCACTTTCCATATCTACAGCGAGGGCCTGCGGGAAGTGTTCCCTGATTTTGTTGATGTCGTCGATATTGTCGATAAATTGGTCGCCGCTCACGATGAGGCCGCAATGCACGTGCGGGTCGTCGTGGATTTTCTCTATCACGTTGGCTGCACCGTCAAAGTATAGCGGCAAGCCCTGCATCTGGCCGTAGCTCACGGTGTCGTCAAAGCCTCCGCACCACACGTCGTGGTAGCACACTTGGTTGCCCACTACCAGATCCATGATGCTCACATTATTGTTCACTCCACCAGCCACGCCGGTGTTGATGATAAGTTGTGGGTTATAGTTGTCAATCATGGTCACTGCGCCTATGGCAGCGTTCACCTTGCCTACACCACATTTCATGGCGGCAATCCTATGGTTTCCTATTGAGCCACAATAGAATGTGATGCCGTTTTTTTCAACAATTCTCAGGTTTTCAAGCTGTGGCTTGAGCAACTCGAGTTCCTTGCTTAATGCTACAATAATTCCAATTCTCATAACTCTATGCTTTTAAAAGCACAAAGTTAAGACAAAAAACTGATAATGGCAAAAAAATTAAAGGAATTAAAGGAGTGAAAGGAATTAAAGAAGTAATGGGCAGAGTCAACTAGCAAGTGCAAAATTAATCAAAATGTTTGAAGAACTCCTTCTTGGGTGTCAAGAAGTTGAGTTTTTCTCTTGGTCTTCTGTTGAGTTTCTTCTGAACGGCCATGACAAAAGCATCAGTAACCTTGTTG
>JAFZUL010000109.1 GCA_017618355.1 Muribaculaceae bacterium | reverse complement strand
GAACACGAAACTCTACGAGATAATTGCCGACAACCCGAAGCTGTTGCAGCTGCTACCCCGTTTCGGCATCCAGCTGGGCTTTGGTGACCGTAGCATAGCCGAGGTGTGCCAACAGAACCAAGTCAGCACACGGCTCTTCCTGCAGGTGTGTAGGCTGCATTTCGATCCTAACACACCAGCAAGCATGGCCAACCCCGATGATACCGACCTCGACAGCCTTCTCTCCTATCTCAGTGCCTCGCACCGCAACTATCTTGACGAGCGTTTTCCGCACATCGAGGAACATCTCAGCCGAATAATCAAGGCCGCCGGACCCAAATACGGCAACATGCTTGACCATTTCTACAACGAGTACAAGCGCGAAATGGTCAAGCATTTCAAGTATGAGGACGAAGTGGTGTTCCCCTATATCGCCGCATTGCGAAAGGGTGAGAAAACGGATTACAACATCGACCAATTCCGCCATAACCACAGCAATATCGAAGACACCCTTGAGGACATGACCAACATCCTCATCAAATACCTGCCTGGCGACATTCTGCCTTCGGAGCGTGTTTGCATCGCTACTGACATTATGGAGCTCTCCGCCGACCTCATCAGCCACTCGCTCATCGAGGAGCACATCCTCGTCCCCTTTGTCGAATCCCTTGAAATCGCCAAGCCATGAGTAACCGAATCATCATTTGCGAGGCATCGGAGATCATCACCAATGGGCTTTACGAAATCATCCAAAGCATGTCGGGATTCGATGTCGTTTCACGCTTGGACACTCCTGAAAACCTCTCGGAGAAAATTCTAGCCACCGATACCAACATGCTGATCATCAATCCCAGCCTTCTCGGCTTCAGTGACCGCAACCTGCCTCAACAACTCGTCAAAGAGCATCCACATCTTATTATCATCGCCTTGGTGACCCACTACATAGACCCTTCGATAGTAAAGCCATACGATGGCATCATCGAAATCAACGACTCGAAACTGAAAATCATTAATAAGCTGAACCAATTTGCTCAAGATACCGAAAAACAGGACAAAGCCGATGACGTGGAACTCTCAAAACGTGAAATCGACGTGTTGGTGGCCGTGGCCAAAGGACTGATGAACAAAGAGATTGCCGACCAGATGAACATCTCCATTCATACTGTCATCTCACACCGAAAGAACATCACACGCAAGACCGGCATCAAATCGGTTTCGGGACTCACGGTATATGCGTTGCTCAACAATCTGATTGACGAGACTGAGGTGTACAAATAATCAATTGCACTTTTTTCTTGCTTTACTCGTCAACCAAATGAATAATTGATTACCTTTGCGCATCTATTCAACTAAACATTTCAATTATGGCAAAAAACATCGAAGAAATCAAAGCCGCGTTGGCCGCTTACGGCATCACCGGCGTGAAAGACGTTTACTATAACCCGAGTTACGAACAACTCTTCAAGGACGAGATGGACCCCGCCCTGACGGGCTACGACAAAGGTGTCTTGACCGAGCTCGACTCCGTCAACGTGATGACGGGTATCTACACCGGCCGCTCGCCTAAGGACAAATTCATCGTTATGGACGAGAACAGCAAGGACACCGTGTGGTGGACCACTCCCGAATATCCTAACGACAACCACCCCGCCAGCCTCGAGACTTGGGCAGCAGTGAAAGACCTTGCCCGCAAGCAGCTGAGCGGCAAGCGCCTGTTTGTAGTTGATGGTTTCTGCGGTACCCACAAGGACACCCGCATGAAAGTTCGTTTCATCATGGAGGTGGCTTGGCAGGCTCACTTCGTGACAAATATGTTCATCCGTCCACAAAACGAGGAGGAATTTGACCAGGAGCCCGACTTTATCGTTTACACCGCCAGCAAGGCTAAGGTGGAAAACTATAAAGAACTCGGCCTCAACAGCGAGACAGCAGTTGTCTTCAACGTGAGCAGCAAGGAGCAAGTGATCCTCAACACATGGTATGGCGGCGAGATGAAGAAAGGCCTCTTCTCGATGATGAACTACTACCTGCCACTGAAGGGCATCGCAGCTATGCACTGCTCGGCCAACACCGACATGAACGGCGAGAACACCGCCATCTTCTTCGGACTCAGCGGCACTGGCAAGACCACACTCTCTACCGATCCTAAGCGCAAACTCATCGGCGACGACGAGCACGGTTGGGACGACGAGGGCGTGTTCAACTTCGAGGGCGGCTGCTATGCCAAGGTTATCAACCTTGACAAGGAGAGCGAGCCCGACATCTACAATGCTATCCGTCGCGATGCGCTGCTCGAGAACGTTACCGTTGACGAGAATGGCGTACTCGACTTCGCCGACAAGAGCGTTACCGAGAACACACGCGTTTCTTATCCAATCTACCACATCAAGAACATCGTGCGCCCACAAAGCCACGGCCCCGCTGCTAAACAGGTGATCTTCTTGAGCGCCGACGCATTTGGCGTGCTGCCTCCAGTATCGGTTTTGACTCCAGAGCAGACCAAGTATTACTTCTTGAGCGGCTTTACCGCTAAGTTGGCTGGTACAGAGCGCGGCATCACCGAGCCTACTCCCACCTTCAGCGCATGCTTTGGCCAGGCATTCCTTGAGTTGCATCCAACCAAATATGCCGAGGAACTCGTTAAGCGTATGCAGGTGAGCGGCGCAAAGGCTTACTTGGTGAACACTGGCTGGAACGGCAGCGGCAAGCGCATCTCGATTCGTGACACCCGCGGCATCATCGACGCTATCCTCAACCACAGCATCGACAACGCGCCAACTAAGGAGATTCCTTACTTCAACTTCACCGTTCCCACTCAGCTCGAGGGCGTAGATCCTGGCATCCTTGATCCACGCGATACCTACGCCGATCCCGCTATTTGGGAAGAGAAGGCTAAAGACCTCGCCAGCCGCTTCATCAAGAACTTTGCTAAATATGAGAGCAACGAGGCAGGCAAGGCACTCGTGGCAGCAGGTCCACAGCTTTAAGCCGAATAAGTTCAGCAAGCGTCAGCTTGCGACAAAACGAAAAAGACTACAAACCATTAGTAAAAGTAGTAATTTTGTTTCATAATTTTAAATGTTAATCGCCGCACACCCGAGACGGGACTGCGGCGATTGTTTTATCCTCAAATCGAACTACATCTTGAAACATCAAGGGATGGCAGTATGCCAACGGTGTGAACCTTGGAGCAAAGCCTCAGTTTAGATAATTCTCCTACTGGATTTAGCGAAAATCAACTTTCCTTTGAAATTATATTCACAAAAAAGTAATATTATTGCCATTATTCTTTATTTTTGCATAAATTTCTCACGCTCGGCAATGTTCAAGCAATAGTGAAGTGCCTTATTTGAACTTGCGGATAAAACAAAAAAGATATGAAGAAAAAAATTTTTATCATCGCTGCCTTGCTGATTGTAGTAACTGCTATGGCACAGAGCAAAGCGCATGTCACACGCGACACCTCTCCCGAGTCGCTGGTGAAAATCTCATTAAGCGAAAGCTGCAATCCCAACTACCTTAGACCTAAACTCATCGACGACTTAGTCATCCAAGTCAGCAAGAATGAGAACCGTGAATTCTCATTCACTAACAAGCGCTCGGCCTATTGGTATGGCAGAACTCACCAAGACCATTTCGGCGAGTTTTTCGCGGGATGGAACATTTCCACCCGTCGTGTTCTCTCAGACTATACACTGTCGATTGACGGCCAGCTTCTGCTCAGAGCCGAAACAGACAGCACTATGGTCGCTCCCGATGGCATCACCCGACAGTGGCCACAAGCCAGGGAACAAATGCGGCTGATTGACAACGACGACCTGATAGTAATTTCTGTTGATGCTCCAAAAGGTAAAAACATCAGCATCAGCTTCGACCAAAGACTGATTATCAAGACAGAAGGACGAAAGGAGTCGCTCTGTCTTTACCCTGAACAGACACCAGAGTTGATGATTAAGGCTGTGCCCTTAAAATCTGTTGATATCCAAACTGAGGATAGTACCTTGACAGCACCTGCACAAGCTGGTGGATTTCTGCTGGCATACGGCACTGAATCGCATTGCGACTCCTTGATCAGTTTGTATCGCATTCAAGGCGACAGGCTGCTGAAAGCCCGCCAACAGCGGATGAACACACTGTTAAGCGAGAACGTGCCGATTAACAGCAACCTTCCAGAACTGGACAAGGCTATAGCATGGCTGACACTCACCACCGATCAGCTCATCACCTGTCAGCAAGGCAAGGGCATCTATGCTGGACTACCATGGTTCAACACATATTGGGGACGTGACATCTTCATCTCGTTACCGGGTGCCACTTTGGTTACAGGTCAGTTTGGTGAGGCTGAGGAAATACTCAGAGATTTCGGACGATTGCAGGACCGCCGCGAGGATTCGCCTACTATGGGACGCATCCCGAATCTGGCTACTCCCGATGGTGTATGGTACAACACCACCGACGGCACTCCTCGCTATGTGATGGAAACAGAGGAACTGCTTCGCTATACTGGTGACAAACAGTTCCTGCAAGATGTCTATCCCACCATTGTCATGAGCATTGAGCAGGCTATTGCACGTTCCACCGACGAAAAAGGATACCTGCTTCATGCAGATGCCGACACATGGATGGACGTGAAACATGAGGTGCCTGCCTCGCCCCGTGGCGACAGGGCCAATGACATTCAGTGGCTCTGGTACCGACAACTTATGGCTGGTGCCAGCTTGGCAAAACTGATGGATGATGCCGCAAATGCTGAAAAATGGGAGCAAAAAGCTCTGCAACTGGCTAACAACTTTGAACGCGACTATTGCGACAAGGCCGACACCCTGATATACGACCACCTAAACATTGACGGTACGCCAGACAAACAGTATCGTCCCAATCAGCTGTTTTGCTTCGACCTTATTGGTGATGAGGACTTCAAGAAGGCAGTGACTCTAAAGGCATGGCAAAATCTTGCCTATCCCTGGGGCGTGGCATCTTTGGAACAGCATGACAGCCAGTTCCATCCCTATCACCATTGGAACGAGAAATACCATTTCGACGATGCCTATCATAACGGCACTGTATGGCTTTGGTTGAATGGAATATTCATGCAGCGGATGATTGAATATGGAGAGATTGAGACCGCATGGCAGCTTTTCTGTAACATGAACAGGCAGGCTCTGAAAGAAGGAGCCATAGGCAGCCTGAGCGAATGTGCCGATGCGCATCCACGTCCAGGCAATCAGTGGGCCGAAAGGTCTGGCACCTTTCTCCAGGCATGGAGCAATGCCGAACAGCTCAGGGTGTGGTATCAGTGTTTCTTAGGCATCCAGCCCGACTTACTGAATGGTTTGGTTACGGTAAAGCCAATGTTGCCAAAAGAAATCAGCAGAATCTCTCTGCGGGTAAAATTAGGCAAGGGATATCTTATCTACATCTATAAAGACGGGAAGTTTGACATCAGTATAGACGGTATAGATGCCAAGTTGCAGCTTATTCTTCCAAAAGAAGAAGCACACAAGAGTAATAATATCCCATTTTGTAAACCTGACAACTTGGTTATCATGAAATACAAATAAGTATATGTACGCAATTACAGCGACCAAAACGAGGCCGCGACCATCACCCCAGTCGCAAAGCCAAGCAAGAACTTCTGAAGAATTGTGACATCTCATTCTTTGTCAGAAGAGGGTGTGTCAAAATGTGGAATCTATTGAAAACTCCTCCTAGGAGGAACTGCAACAAATATCGAATTTTGACACTCCCTCTTAAATTAATAACCCCAAAAACAATTGTTTGTAATTGTTTGACAAAACATTAATCCCTGAAGCTGCTGCCGCCGAGGAACTCGCGGATGAGGCTTGTGCCAGGGATAAGGGTGGTGCTGGCGCCAGGGATGGTGCTGGGAATCGCTGTGGGCGTATCGGCTATTGACTTGAAATATTTCAAGAAGCGCAGCAGTCGGCTGGCAATGGCATACTCAGGCACATTGTTTGGCACTTGCTTGAGGATGTGCTCGGCCTGGTCCTTCATCACGGCAAGTTCAAACAGCAGCGACGAGTTGAGCATGGCGTCGGCGTTCTCCTGATAAGGGAATATCCATTTCTCCTCGCCACGTCGCACGCTAGGCCAGCGAGCAATAGTAGATTGTGCATTTACACCGCGATACTTGTAGTCGCGCACTATGCGACGCAGCAAGCGGTTATCGCTGGTCGACACCCAGTTGTGGTCGTCAATGCTCAGCGTGGTGAGGGCACTCACATACACACGATATTTCATCTCCTCCGAAATTTCTTTGGTAAGCTCGGGGTTAAGTCCGTGAATGCCTTCCATGAGCAGGATATTGTTTTCCTTGAGCTGCAAAGTGTCGCCACGGTATTCCCGCTCTCCGGTGTGGAAGTTGTAGGTAGGCATCTTCACCTCCTCACCGTTTATTAGTGCCTTGAGGTCGTTGTTAAACTGCTCCAGGTCGAGGGCATAGAGTGACTCATAGTCGTAGTCGCCATTCTCGTCGCGAGGCGTGTGGGCGCGGTCCACGAAGTAGTTGTCAAGGGAGATGACTTTAGGCACTATGTAGTTGGTGAGCAGCTGAATTGCCAGTCGCTTGCTCGACGTGGTCTTGCCGCTCGATGATGGTCCGGCGATGAGCACAACCCTTGCGCCACCGTTATGATATCTTTCGGTAATGTCGTCGGCAATGCGTGCGAACATCTTGTCGTGCAGCGCCTCGGCCACGTTGATAATCTCGGGGGCCCAACCTTTCTCAATGCCTATGTTGAGCGTGCCCACGTCATCGAGGCCTACAATATCGTTGAACTTCACATAGTCGGTGAACGCTTTATACATCTTCTCCATGGGATAAGACTTGCGGGGCTTGGTCTCATCTTCGGGGTCGGGACCGAGCAGCAGCATGCCGTCTTTGTAGGGCTCCAAGTCAAAAGCCTTGAGATGACCAGTAGATGGAGCCAATGGCTCGTAGTAGCTGTCGATGATGTTGTCGAGCTTGTAATAGACTGTGTATAGGTCGTCGCTCGACTCCAGCAGGCGCACCTTGTCGTTGAGGCCCTGCTTGCGGAACATCTCCACCACATCGGTGGAGAGACGCTCGCGGCGCACAAACTTGATGTCCTGGTCCACAATCTCCTGCATGCGGACTTTTATGCGCTCAATGTTTTCGGGAGTGAGCAGTTCCTCCTCGTGCTTGATTTTGCAGTAATATCCACCCGAGATGCTGTGCTCAATGCGCAGGCGCTTTCCCGGGAACAAGTCCTCAATGGCTTTGTAGAGCACCATGCACAGCGAGTGGATATACACCCTGATACCATGTTGCGAGCATGCCTCCACATACTCCACCATCTTAGGAGAATATACGGGGAATCTAAGGTCCTCTATCTTGTTGTTCACCAAAGCGCAAATTGGCTTGAACGGCAAGCGCTTCTCAATAGTCTCATATATATCTTGCAAGGTGTCACCACCGTCAATGTCGATATACTCCTGAGTGTTTTTGCAAAAAATCTTTAAGTCGTTGTTCATTATTATGTATAGTTTTTAGTTATTAGTTCTTATGTTTTTAGTATTCTAGATATTCTATGGCTTGATACTTGCCAAAGCGTAAATCGCGGCATAGCTGAGCCATAGGACCACAAGCAGCACCCACATCACTTCGCGGCGCTCATTGCGGCAGTGCCATGCAAAACCTAGCGACAGGATTGCATAAAATGGGAAAAGCATCATCAGCACACGCTTTGTGCCGCTAAACAAGAAGCCTGTGTCATGCAGCAACGACACTGGCCACCACAGCAGCGGCAGCACCGACAGTCCTATCAAGACCTTAATCCAGCGAGGTGTATGTTCTTTGTTTTCCATTATTTCCTAAAATTTAACTCGCCGTTGAGCCATTGCTGCTTGTAGCGGTTTACGATTTCCATGAATCTGGGGTCCTTGCGGGCGTTGTTGAGCTCATCATCAAGGATGGCATAGTCGAAGCCGGTGGCACTCTCTTCTTCGGCATAATGGCGCTCCAGGAAGTGGAGGGCACGATCAATGTCACCATGCAGAGAGTAGGCGCAGGCAAGGTTATAGAACGAAGTCTCCTCGGGTGGCATAGCTTTCGCGTTTTCGGTCTTAGCAATAAGGGGAGGATTCTCGGCGTCTCTCGCCATTCCATCGAGCAGGGTCTTTGATTTCTCGGTCTCGCCCATATAAAACAATGCAAACATCTTTCTCTCTTTGTTGCAGTTCTCGTCGTTGATAATGTCTTGCATCTCCTCGCGGGCCTGATCGTCTTTCCCCCACAGTTTAAGAACATAGGCATGCATATATCTTGGTTCTATGGCTTTGTCATACAGCTCGGCCCACTCGTCACAGACCTCAAGAGCTTTGGCATACTGGCCCTTGTTGAAATATCCTCTTACCAATCCCTCAAATCCCAGAATTGACTCTTCGGGAAAAACCTTGCAATAAACCTGCGAGTCATAAATCTGTTTATCGGTCATACCGCACATCATCTCTATCCTTATTTTCTGGCTAAGTAGCTTCTCTTGGATGCCTTCTTCCTCCTCCAGTGGCATGCGCATGGCACAGTTGAGAATTTTTAGAGCTTGCGGAGCATCGCCAAGCATATAATGGCAATTGGCCTTAAAGGAGAGCAGAGTTGCCGACGGCATGAGTTCAATAACCTTGTCAAAACATGATAGGGCGTTACGATAATCATTTTCTATATAGTGCAGAAGGCCTTCATTGTAACTCCACAGTGCAGCCTCTTTCTTGACATCCTCATCATCACTGCTAATAGCTGCAGTCTCAAGCTGATGCAGCTTGTCAAGGACCATAACTTTATTATTGTCTTCTATACCATATATGGCAGCCAAGTTTTGGACAAAATCGGTCACTGAAAACAAATCATGCTTTTCAATAAGCTTGTCAAGAGCTTCTTGATATCGGCGTTGAGACATTAATATAGTGAAGAGCTGCTGGTATGCAACTTTATTGGAATCGTCATTAGCTATAGCTTTGTTGACAAGCATGGTTGCGGTGTCATAATCACTCTTGTCAAGATACATTTGTGCCAAGTAACCCAACGTCTCGTTGTCATTGTCAATCAAGTTTCCTAGTTTTGAGGCATAATAAATGGCCTTATTGTTATCGCCTTGCTCTATATAGAACTTCATGAGTTTTTCATAACTCTGATAACAAGGCAGTATAGTTGCCGCTTGCTCATAGGCGTCAAGCGCCCCGTTATTGTCTTCAATTTCGTCGTGGAGCAGGTTGCCCAATGCGATGAAGGCCTTACAGCGGTTCTCCTTGTCGGCAGCGGGCATCTGTGCTACTCCCCTCTTGAGCAAGTCAACAGCTTCGAGTGCCACTTGTCGTGTCTCCTCGCGGCGCTTTTGGAATACCGCATCGGCCTCATCCATCGAGAGCCCGCTATTGCCATATAACAACTCTATGACCAACATGCTCATTTTAACGGCATCATTATTGACACTTGCAACAGCGGCATCGCACAATGCATATCCGTTGGCAGGATGTTGCTTGATTTCGTTCTCTAGCATAGCGATGGCTTCCTCGTAGTTTATGTCTTCATCTTCATCCACGTCGTTGAGTATAGATAGGGCGTTTTTGAAATTTGGACTGTTGCGCCACTTGTTGTGCTTCTTGCTGTCGAAGTACTCGGTGCTGTCGTCATATACGCCTGCCAGCGTCTGTGCTGTGATTGCCATGTAGCTGGCAAAAACCAATGCTACAACGATGGCGATGCTATGTGTTGTGAGATATTTCATAACTTAAAGGCTTATTATTTAATTGGTAGATGAAGCATTGCTTTTCCAAAGGGTTTTATATTTCTCTACAAGGGCCTTAAATTGCGGCAACTCGCGCAAGTTGTCAAGACGCCAATCCCGTTCAATGAGTCCAAAATCATAGGGCATATAGTCGAAATTGAAGTGTTTCTCAAGATATTCCAGAGCCTTGTCGCTTTCACCTATCTGAGCAAACACAGTAGCAATGGTATAGCATGTTTCGGGCTCTTCGTTTCCAATACGATTCTGTTGAAAATCCTCCCATTGCTGTGCCAGCATATTGGCTTTATTCAATGCCTCATCACCACGTCCCAATTCAAATAGAGCGGGCACGAGTTCGGTAATTTCGCTAGTGGGCAAGGGGTCGATTTCGGTAATCTGCTGCAGGCAACGCTTTGCCTCGTCGTTGCGTCCAAGACCTTTCAGAGCAGTGGCATAAAGCGATAGAACGCTTGCCCCTTCATCCATTTCCAGCAGCGGCTCTAATATTGAGACTGCTTGTGCATAGTCGTGTTCTTGCAGCAGCACATCAACAAGAGTCAATCTCTGGAGGAACTCAACATTATTGATATTTTTGACGAGCTCCACTCTAGTCATTTTCTCATTAATAATTTCCTTTGCCTTACCCAGGTTGATGAGCATTTTGTCGCGAGCTAACAGATAATTATGTCCCCCATCCATGATAGTAGCGGCATCGATATAGAGTAAGGCATTATCGGTATCACCAAGCATATAGTAGCAGTTGGCTATCTCGTTGTAGATAAAGGCCTCTTTATTAGCCTTTTCCACTGTTTTAAAATACTCGAGAGCAGTGCCATAGTCTTTCTTGATTTCCATGATGCGACCCAGCATAAAGTTCCATAGCATCTCTTCACCACTCTCGGCAAACATCCTCTGCTTGATTTTTATCTCGGCGAGGTCAGGGTATTTCTCGGCTATTTCCAAGAATAATTGTATTGCATCGGTATATTCATAATCAGCGATAAACGTCAGCGCCAAATCCATAGCCTCATTTTCGCGACCCAGTTCTTTTAAAGATGCCAGCTGCAATGTTCCCACTTGTGCGTCAATAGCATCTTCACCCTGAGCCTTATTTAGCATAGCGTTATGCTCCTCACATAGCTCAAGGCACTGACCATAGTCCTCATTCCTGTAGGACATTACTGCCAACAGCTTCACGATGCTGAGGTCATCGGGATTGAGTTTACGAAGCGCTTTGGCATCGGCGATGACGACATCGGTGTTGTTGAAGAAAAAATCTATGTGCTCCTCATATACCTTTTCGCACGGATGCACGGCAATCGCCTTGTCGTAGCATGCCGCTATCTGGGTGCTGTCGATGTCTTCAAAATGGCGAAGCAAGTCTGCCTTTAGGCGGTAGGCTTGGCACTGAGCCTCGGCATCGCTGGAGGGGAGCAACGCTATTCCATTGTCGAGTACGGTTAAGGCGGCAGTCTTGGCTTTATTTTCATTCACCCTTGCGATTTCCAGTTGCTTCTCGGTGCTTTCATCATTATACTTCACAGCGTTCTTTTCATACATTGCCTTGGTGAATCGACAAAGTGCAAGGTTGCACATCGCATAGCCGTTGGAGGGATGTTGCTTAAGTTCCTTCTCAAACATCTCTACAGCAAGTGACATATCTACATCGTCAAAGGCATCCAAACCTTTGATGAAATACTTGCTTGATGCCCACTTGTTTTGAGATGTATTTACAGTCATACCCTCAAAGATACCCTCTACCTCTAATTCTTCGGCAATTGCCGTTAAGCCCAACACAAAAGCCAGCAAAGTGAAGAAGACTAATCGTAATCTCATATACTTTCAATTAAATATTTAACCCCCAAAATTAAGCATAATTCGAGACATAGCCATCATTGACGCAAAAAAATATCAATAAAAACACATAACACCCCCAAAAACAGCAAAAACGACAAAAGAACCTAATCTCCTGCCGTTTTTCTGTTTAAGTCGGGGTGAGAGGACTCGAACTTCCGACCTCCACGTCCCGAACGTGGCGCGCTAACCAACTGTGCTACACCCCGAACTTGTTGTTTTCAGGCTGCAAAGGTAATAAAAATCTTTTAATATTAGTCTTTTTATGCCGAAAAAACTGTATCTTTGCAGTCAGGAAACAACAAAACAAAAAAATTATGTCAGTAGAAATCAGAAAAATAGAACCAACGAAAAAGGAACTTCGCAAGTACGTGAAGTTTCCCATCGATGTTCTTTACCGCGACAGCAAGTGCTATGTGCCGGCGCTCATCAGCGATGAGATTGGCACGCTGATGCCCGAGAAGAATCCGGCGTTTGACTTCTGCGAAAGCGTCTATTATATGGCTTATCGCGATGGTGAGCCCGTGGGACGCATCGCCGGCATCATCAACCACCGATTCAACGAGACCCACGACAAGAAAGAGGGCCGATTCGGGTGGGTCGATTTTATTGACGACGATGAGGTGGTTGACGCTCTCTTCGATGCCGTGAAGAAGTGGAACAAGGTGAAGGGCATGACCGAGCTCACTGGACCACTTGGCTTCACCGACATGGACCCCGAGGGCTGTCTGGTGATGGGTTTTGACGAGATAGGCACCAATGCCACCATTTACAACTATGAATACTATCCCAAGCAGCTTGAGCGCATGGGATTTGTCAAGGATGTGGACTGGGTGGAGTTTCACATCAAGGTTCCCGAACAGGTTCCCGAGAAGATGCAGCGCATCAGCGACATCGTGAAAAAGCGCTTCAACCTCGACAACATCAAATATACCAACCGCAAGCAGCTTGTCGCCGATTATGGCCAAGCAATCTTCAAACTCATAAACGAGGCGTTTGAGAACCTATTCGGTTACTCGCAGCTAAGCGAGAAGCAGATAGAGCACTACATCAAGATGTATCTCCCTTACTTGCCACTTGAAGACCTGTCGCTCATCATCAAGAACGACACGCGCGAGCTGGTGGGTGTGGGCATCGCGTTGCCATCGCTGTCGCAGGCTCTTATCAAGAACCGCGGCCGCCTGTTCCCAACTGGATGGTATCACATGCTCAAGGCGTTCAAGAAGAACGATGTGGTTGACCTGCTGCTCGTGGCGGTGAAACCTGAATACCAGAGCAAGGGCGTGAATTCGTTGCTCTTTACCGACCTCATTCCATGCTTCATCAAGTTAGGATACAAATGGGCAGAGAGCAGCCACGAACTCGAGCACAACGAAATGGTGCAAAAGCAATGGCAATATTTCGAAACCACGCTCAACAAGCGCCGCCGCGCATTCACGATGCCAATTTAAATAATGCAGAATGTACAATGCAGAATGCGGAATGCAGAATTTTAATTCCTTTGATTCATTTAACTCCTTTAATTCCTTTACAATATAATGATTACCATTTGCAACAAATCGGTCCTCGGGACTGTTAGTGAGAAAGATATTGAAGTGTTGAAACCTCAGGCGCTTGCTGCTGCCGAGACTCTTGAGAAGGGCGACGGCGCAGGCAACGACTTCCTGGGATGGCTCCATCTGCCAAGTGAGATAACCGCTGCCGAACTCGACGACATCAACGCTACCGCACGTCAGTTGCGCGAGGAGTGCGAGTATGTTGTTGTTATTGGCATCGGCGGCAGCTATCTGGGCGCTAAGGCCGTGATTGAGGCACTGAGCGACAACTTCGCCGCATTCAAGCAGAGCGAAGGTGTTAAAGTTGTCTTTGCCGGCAACAACATCGGCGAGGATTATCTCTACGACCTAATGAAACTTCTTGAGGGCAAACGCTTCGGCATCGTGGTAATCTCTAAATCGGGAACTACCACCGAGCCAGCCATCGCCTTCCGCCTCCTCAAGAACATGCTCGAGAAGCAGGTGGGCAAGGAAGTTGCAGCCAAGCGTATCGTGGCAATCACCGACGCCAAACGCGGCGCTCTGCGCAGCCTCGCAACACAAGAGGGCTACAAGACCTACGTCATCGCCGACAATGTGGGCGGTCGCTTCTCGGTGCTTACTCCTGTTGGCTTGCTTCCAGTGGCAATTGCTGGTTTTGACATCAATGCTCTAGTTGCTGGTGCAGTGGAGATGGAGAAGGCTCCAGCCGATATGATGGTTGACTATGCCGCTACCCGCAACGCTCTGTATCAAGCAGGAAAGAAAATTGAGATTCTGGTGAACTTCAACCCCAGTCTGCACTTCCTCGCTGAGTGGTGGAAACAGCTATACGGCGAGAGCGAAGGCAAGGACGGCAAAGGCATCTTCCCTGCAAGCGTTGACTTCACCACCGACCTGCACTCAATGGGACAGTGGATTCAGGAAGGCGAGCGCACCATCTTCGAGACAGTAATCACAGTTGAGAAGCAGCGCAACGAGGTGGTTATACCCACCGACTACGCCGACCTCGACGGCCTCAATTACATCGCTGACAAGCGCGTTGACGAAGTCAACAAGATGGCAGAGCTTGGCACTCGCCTGGCTCATGTGGACGGTGGCGTGCCATGCATGCTCATCACCCTGCCAGCCCTCAATGAGAAGTATCTTGGCCAACTCATCTATTTCTTCGAGAAAGCCTGCGGAATGAGCGGCTACATGCTCGGTGTGAACCCATTCAACCAGCCCGGCGTGGAGGCTTACAAGAAAAACATGTTCGCCCTCCTCTACAAACCCGGCTACGAAGCCCAAAGCGCAGAACTGGCAAAGCGCCTCTAAACAAAGTCTATTAAAAATAAGAATTTCTAGAGACTCTAGACTATCTAGAACCTCTAGAAATTCTAGTTTAAATAGAACAACTTATGCAAAAGAAATCAATGCTTGACCTGCATCGGGTGAGTACCGAGGAGTTTAAGCAGGTGGAGAAAATTCCAGTGGCGGTCGTCCTTGATGATGTGCGCAGTGAGATGAACGTAGGTAGTGTGTTTCGCACTGCCGATGCGTTTGTCATCGAGCACATAGCCCTGTGCGGCATCACTGGCAAGCCGCCAAGCCACGAGATTCACAAGACTGCCCTCGGCGCCGAGGACTCAGTAGCGTGGACCTACCACCAAACAGCCCTCAAGGCTGTAGAACAGCTTCGAGAGCAGGGTTATAAGATTTGCGCTATTGAGCAGGTGCACGGCAGCGTGAGCCTTGAGAGTTTTCCCATCGAATCAGGCGAGAAATATGCCCTCGTTTTCGGCAATGAGGTAAAGGGCGTGAGCCAAACGGTGGTCGATGCCAGCGACTGCTGCATCGAGATTCCCCAGCACGGCACCAAGCACTCGCTCAACATCGCTTGCTCGGCAGCCATCGTGATGTGGCATTTCTTCGATGCCCTCAACTGCAGCAAAGCCGCAGCACAATGAACTTCTCAATGATAATAAAATCATCAAAGCCACGGCTCTGCCGTGGTTTTTTCATGCCGTCACAGCGCGCAATTAACAATTCCTGTAACTATACACCTATTATTCAGCCAATTAAAGAAAATGAATCTTTTTTATTGAAACCTTTTTTTCAATATAAAAAGTGCGTAAATGAAGAATAATTGTTATGTAATTGTTTGTAATTGTATGATAATATTGTGTAACTTTGCAGTTGAATAATAAAAACCTATAACACAAAAACAGCAATGAAGAAAACAAAGCGAAATATTGCCATCGTGTGTGGTGGCGACTCGTCGGAGCATGAGGTATCGCTGCGCTCGGCTCAGGGACTCTATAGCTGGTTTGACCGTGACCGTTACAACGTCTATATCGTCGTTATCAGGAAAAACGACTGGCATGTGAACCTGCACGACGGAAGCATAGCGCCTATCGACAAGAACGATTTCTCGTTCAAACATAAAGACAAGAAAGGCGAGAAGACCACCTTCGACTACGCTTACATCACTATCCACGGCACTCCCGGCGAGAACGGCATCCTGCAAGGTTATTTCGACCTTCTCAACCTGCCCTACTCAACCTGCAATGTGCTGGTTGAGGCGTTGACGTTCAACAAATACATGCTCAATAACTATATGCGCCCATTTGGCGTGACAGTCGCCGACAGCATACTACTCATCAAGGACGTGGAACGCAACATCACCGAGGATGACATCGAGTGCGAACTCGGTATGCCCTGCTTTGTGAAACCAACTGACGACGGTTCGAGCTTTGGTGTTACTAAGGTGAAGGACAAGAGCCAGCTCGCTCCAGCCATCAAGAATGCCTTCAAGCAGTTCAACCAAGTGATGGTGGAGCGCTTCCTCGACGGCACCGAGGTTACCGTGGGCTGCTACAAGACCAAGACCAAGAGTGTGGTTTTCCCAGTTACCGAGGTGGTTACTGATAACGAGTTCTTTGACTACGACGCCAAATACAACGGCCAGGTTGAGGAAATCACTCCCGCACGCATCAGCGACGAGCTCACCGCCGCCCTGCAGGCCGAGACCAGCCGCATCTACGACATCTTGCACTGCAACGGCATTATCCGTGTCGATTACATCGTCACCAAGAATCCCGACGGCAGCGACTGCATCAACATGCTTGAGGTGAACACTACCCCCGGCATGACAGCCACCAGCTTCATCCCGCAACAGGTGCGCGCAGCTGGCCTTGAAATGCGTGACGTCCTCACCGATATCGTAGAAAACCAGTTCTGAATCAATGCTCAATCTTAGTCACTCCTAGCCACTCCTATTCATGCTCATCCAGCCTTTTGATATGGCCGATATCGACATCGTGGCAGAGATGCTTGCCAAGATGTGGGAAAAGGATATTGCTCGCGGCATTGAGCACATAAATGAATTCTCACGAGAAGTAGTGCTCAATATGTTCTTCGACCCACAACTTGCGCTCAAGGCTTGTGACGACAACGGCACATTGCAGGCAGTGGCTTTAGCCCGCATGAAAGACGAAATCAACATTTCGGAACAATGGGTTAAAGATTTTTTGGCTGATAAAGATGACGAAGAACGCAAGCACGTGCACGAGACCACTGCCTACCTGCTGCGCACCGAACGCGACCTGCTAAATCTTATGAGCGAAAACAGCGCCAAGTTCTCGTTCCTTTTAAGCTACAAGCATGGTTATGCCAAAGCATTACAGGAGGAAATCAAGCAGTTGCTAATCGACTGTGGCGTACAGTGGACTTATCACATTACCGACAGCACCTGCAGTTGGCAATACTTCTACAAGCATGGCTATGAGAGAATTCACGAGGAATTAGTTGAACAATTCAGTACTCCCTTTCAACCTTACTACTGCTACATGTACCGCAAACGCATCGTATAACCCCCTACTACTATGAATACAACAACTTTAGCACAAAAATCAATGCTCATCACAGGCAAGAAGGTCCAATTGTGGATTGACCTGTTCTTCTGCCTCGTGCTGCTGCCAGTGATGATTTATCTGCTGCCCATCGAAAGGTGGTTTGAGAGCAACACGCTCTTTGTGTGTCTGCTTGTGGCGTGGCTCTACATTATATATTTCGTGAACCGCGTTTTCACCATTCCATCACTTTTCAAGGACCGCAAGCGTCTGATATGTGCTGTGCTCGTGGTGATAGCGATGATAGGCATCACGTATCTGCTCTCACAGTACAAGATGGAATTCCAATTCCAAAGGCAGCCAGGACAACCACCCGCAGGAAGACCTCCTCAAAGCGCCATCTCACCCATAAAGTTCCGCATGCACCAGCAGGCGGTGTGGTTTCTCTTTGTGATAGTGATGACCTTCAGCAGCGCCATTGGACTGCTGGGGCAGTTGTATCGACTGCGCGCACGGCGACAGGAGTTGGAAGCAGCAAAGAACAAAGCCGAGCTCTCGCTCTACAAGGCGCAAATCGACCCACATTTCCTGTTCAACACCCTCAACACGCTCTATAGCATGGTGGTTACACAAAATCCCAAGACCGAGGATGCCTTCATGCAATTCATTGACATCACGCGCTACATCTACAACAATGCCAACCAAGACTACGTTGATATCGACAGCGAGGCACATTACCTGCAGCAGTACATCGACTTGCAACGCAACCGCTTGAACGAGCATACAAAAGTGAACTTCAACTACAGCAACGACGGCAAGCACCATAGTCTCAACATAGCGCCCATGCTGCTCATCACCTTTGTGGAAAACGCTCTGAAATATGGCGTGAGCACCAGCATCGACACAAATATCGACATCAATATGCAGGTTTCCGACGGCGTGTTCTCCCTCACCACCAGCAATCCCATCCGCATCAAGTCAAAGGATGAGAACCATGTGGGAATCGGTCTTGAGAACAGCCGCAAGCGCCTTGACCTGATTTACGGCAAAGATTATAACCTCGACATCAATGAGACTGAAGACCAGTTTGACCTTACTCTTACCATAAACTTAAAACACCACAAGCCATGAAATGCGTAGCAATCGACGATGAACCTATGGCGCTGGAGGTAATCAAAAACTTCTGCCAGCGTATGGACGACATGCAGCTCGACACCTTCACCAATCCCCTCGTGGGCATCGAGCATGTGAAGCGCACACATCCCGACTTACTCTTTCTTGATGTGAAAATGGGCGAGGTAAACGGTGTGAGTCTCGCCAAAGAGATTCCACAAGGCACCTTCTTGGTGTTCACCACTGCCTACGCGCAATATGCCGTTGATGGCTTTGACTTGAATGCCGTCGATTTCCTCCACAAACCGTTTTCTTTCAGTCGCTTCGAGAAAGCCGTCAACAAGGTGCAGCAGGCCATCAAACTAGTGAATTACAGTGCCACACCTCCGCTCGAAGGACAGGAGATAACCGTCAAAGTAGAGTATAAGAACGTAACCGTGCAACTTGGTTCAATACTCTACATTCAGGCGATGGACAACTATGTGAAGATTTACACCGTCGATAGCCGCCCCGTCATCACACAAATGAGCATGAAATCGCTCGAGGCAATGTTGCCCGAGAACGAGTTTGTGAGAGTCCACAAGAGCTATATTGTGCCACGACACCGTATCGAGAGCTATTCACGCACTCAACTTTCCCTAACCGGCGGCATCGAAATCCCCGTAGGCCGCGCCTACGCCGACAAATTAGGATAATAACCACATAAAATAATTCCCACTATGACACCATTGGAAATAAGAAACAACCTGCTTGGAGAAAAACTCGTGAAAAACTTGAAACGCCGCAACATCGAGGCATTTTACTGCCCCACCGCGCAAGAGGCGGTGAGCAAAGTGATGGAACTGATTGCCGACGGAAGCAGCGTGACGTGGGGAGGCTCAATGACAGTGCGCGACCTCGGCATTCCGCAGGCCCTGAAGGAGCGCGGCACCATCGAGGTGCTTGACCGTGATGTGGTTAACGATCCGCAGGAGAAGCAACAGATGTATCTGCGCGCTTTCAGCGCCGACGTGTTCCTGAGCAGCGCAAATGCCCTCAGCGAGGACGGTGTCATCGTCAATATCGACGGCAACGGAAACCGCGTTGCGGCAATATCCTGGGGACCTAAGAAGGTGATTTTCATCGTTGGCCTCAACAAGGTGGCGCCCACAGTGGAGACCGCCATCGCCCGCGCACGCAACACAGCGTCGCCCATCAACGCCCAACGATTTGACATCAGCACGCCCTGCCACATTGATGGTGCTTGCCACAACTGCAACAGCCCCGAGAGCATCTGCAGCTACATCCACCTGCTGCGTAACTGCCGCAACGCAGGCCGCCACACAGTGGTGCTTGTGGGCGAAGACTTCGGATATTAATTTTAAAAGGATAAAGTAAAAAGGAGAAAGTACCAAGTACTCTCCCCTCTAAACTCTACACTGCGCAAAGCGCAATTACTTCTTAGCTGCGGCTTTGCGTTTCCCGCCCTTGCTGGCGTTAGCTTCGTCGTTTACGATAGCGCGGCAGTCTTCAAGGGTAAGTTTTGAAGTGTCGTATTTCTTAGGAATCTTGTAGTTCACCTTCTTATAGACGATGTAGGCGCCAAAGCGGCCGTTCATCACCTGAAGCTCTGGTTCCTCGTCAAAGGTCATAAGCACCTTCTTGGCCTCGGTGACGCGTTTCTCCTTGATAAGTTCGGCAGCGTCGTCGAGAGTGATGCTGTAAGGTGACATCTCTTTAGGCACCGATACAAACTTGCCATCGTGCTTGAGATAGGGGCCATACTTGCCAATTGCCACAACCACTTCTTTACCTTCAAATGTGCCTAAAGTACGAGGCATCTCAAATAGCTTGAGGGCTTCTTCAAGTGTGATAGTCGCCACACTCTGCTCCTTCTGCAACGAGGCGAAGCGAGGCTTCTCCTTATCATCGGTACTGCCGAGTTGAACCAGTGGTCCGTAGCGGCCAATCTTTACCGATACGGGTTTGCCGGTGGCTGGATCGTTACCCAAGATACGCTCGCCCACCTTATGCTCCATGCGCAGCGACGACACCTTCTCAATCTCGGGATGGAATCCCTTGTAGAACTCCTTAATCTCGTCGTTCCACTTCTTCTTTCCCTCGGCAATCTCGTCAAACTCGGTCTCCACCTTTGCGGTGAAGTTGTAGTCGAGAATCTGCGGGAAGAACTTGGTGAGGAAGTCGTTGACAACCATACCCACATCGGTGGGAATAAGTTTGCCTTTCTCGTTGCCCACGATTTCGCTCTTCACCTTAGTGGTGATCTTGTTGCCCTTGAGGGTAATCTGCTCAAAGCTGCGCTTCACGCCCTTGCTCTCGCCCTTTACAACGTAGTCGCGAGCCTGAATGGTAGAGATGGTTGGAGCGTAGGTCGAAGGACGGCCAATGCCCAGCTCCTCAAGGCGTTTCACGAGCATAGCCTCGCTGTAGCGGTTAGGCTGCTGAGTGAAGCGCTGGGTTGCCACCACTTCTTTCTCGGTGAGCACATCGCCAACTTTGAGAGGTGGCAAGGTGTGGAATTCGGGAGTGGCGACTTCGTCGTCGCTGGCTTCGAAATACACCTTCAAGAAGCCGTCGAACTTCACTACCTCACCGCTTGCCTCAAACAACTCTTTGCGGCCGCTGATGCTTATCTCGACCTGAGTCTTCTCAACTTGCGCATCGGCCATCTGCGAAGCGATAGTGCGCTTCCAAATCAGGTTGTAGAGCTTTTTCTCCTGCGCTGAGCCTGTGATGTCGTGGTTGCTGATAAAGGTGGGACGGATAGCCTCATGAGCCTCTTGAGCACCCTTTGATGAGGTATGGTACTTGCGCACTTTCAGGTACTGCTCGCCTAGCGAGTCCTTGATTTCCTTGCTGATAGTGCCAATGGCAAGGCTCGACAGGTTCACCGAGTCGGTACGCATATAGGTGATGTGTCCGCTCTCATACAGCGACTGAGCCACGCGCATGGTCTGTGCCACCGAGAAGCCAAGCTTGCGAGATGCTTCCTGCTGAAGTGTAGATGTGGTGAAAGGAGGAGCAGGACATTTCTTGATGGGCTTAACCTGTACGTCGGCAACAGTGAAGGTAGCATTCTTGCAATGCTCAAGCAGCTCCAACGCCTGCTCACGGGTGGCAAAGCGCTTGTTAAGCTCGCAGGGCACCAGAGATGGCGCCTCCTCCAGGTTGTTACTGCTGGGTTCCATCTCACTGCTCACGCGGTAGTACTCTTCGCTCTTGAAGTCGCGAATTTCCTGCTCACGCTCGGCGAGCAGACGCACTGCCACACTCTGCACACGACCTGCGCTCAGCGATGGCTTGATTTTCTTCCACAGCACTGGCGACAGCTCAAAGCCCACGATGCGGTCGAGCACACGGCGGGCCTGCTGAGCATCGACGAGGTTGGTGTCGATGTCGCGTGGATTCTCAATGGCGGCAAGAATAGCGGGTTTGGTAATCTCGTGGAACACGATGCGGCGAGTGTTCTCCTTCTTAAGCTCCAGGACCTCGTTAAGGTGCCAAGCTATTGCCTCTCCCTCACGGTCCTCATCACTTGCCAGCCACACGGTCTTCACACCTTTGGCGGCCTTCTTGAGCTCTTGCACAAGAGCCAATTTATCCTCTGGAATCTCATAGATGGGCTCAAAATCATTGTCCACGTCAATGCTGAAATCCTTTTTCTCCAAGTCACGAATGTGACCATAACTCGACATGACTTTGTATTCTTTTCCCAAAAATTTCTGGATTGTCTTAGCTTTTGCTGGAGACTCCACTATCACAAGATTATCTGCCATTTTCTAAAAAATATTATCGTCTTTATCTTAATAATCAGCACGTTGCGAGACTCGCGCCACATACAACCATGCCATTTTAATTGAAAATCGGGTGCAAAATTAGACAATAAACTCGCAATTCCTATAATAATGTGTAAAAATTTAACTATTTTTCCCAGCTGTTATCTGTACCACGGCTTTGCCGTGGTCTTTTTCGCTTTGATGATGATAAAAAACTCAACTAATAACTAAAAACTGACAACTGATAACTGATAACTGACAACTATTTTGTAACTTTGCAGCCCGAAACAAACTAGCTCGCAATAGCGAGCGACAAAACTATAATATTATGGCTGAGAGCAACTTCATTGATTACGTTAAGATTATGTGCCGCAGTGGGCATGGCGGGGCAGGGTCTAAGCACCTGCACCGCGCCAAGTATATCCCCAAAGGTGGTCCCGACGGCGGCGACGGCGGCCGCGGCGGTCACATCTTCCTCAAGGGCAACCGCAACCTGTGGACACTTATCCACCTTAAGTATCAGCGTCACATCTTCGCCACTAACGGCGCTCCAGGCTCTGAGAACCAGTGCACAGGCAAGAAAGGCGAGGACCGTATTATCGAGGTGCCTTGCGGCACTGCCGTCTATGACGCCGAGACAGGCAAGTTCCTGTGCGACGTTACGCAAGACGGACAGGTGGTACGTCTCTTGAAAGGCGGACGAGGCGGCTTGGGCAACGTGCATTTCAAGACTGCCACACGCCAGACTCCACGCTTCGCCCAACCTGGCGAGGATGGCGTGGAGAAGACCATCATCCTCGAGCTCAAACTGCTCGCTGATGTGGGCCTCGTGGGATTCCCCAACGCCGGCAAATCAACGCTGCTCTCGGTAATCAGCGCCGCCAAACCCAAGATCGCCAACTACCCCTTCACCACCCTGGAACCCAATCTGGGCATCGTTAGCTACCGCAACCAGCAGTCGTTTGTCATGGCCGACATCCCTGGCATCATTGAGGGTGCCAGCGAGGGTAAAGGTCTGGGACTGCGCTTCCTGCGTCACATCGAGCGCAACGCCGTGCTTCTGTTCATGATTCCCAGCGACACCGACGACATCAAGCGCGAATATGAGATCTTAAGCAACGAACTCGCCACCTTCAACCCCGACCTGGTGGAGAAACCACGCGTGCTCGCCATCACCAAGTGCGACCTCATCGACGAGGAACTCAAGGAAATGCTGCGCGACGGACTTCCCAACGACGTGCCCGTGGTGTTCATCTCAAGCGTGGCTCAGCAAGGGCTCACCGAACTCAAAGACATCCTGTGGCGCACCATCAACGACGAGCACAATCGCATCCCCGACACCGTGGCGCTCCATGACCTCGACGCTCAGCACCGCGTGCAGGAAGAGGATGACTTCATCTTCGCCGCCGAAGATCCCGACTACGACGAGATGCCCGACGCTGGCGGCAAGATGTCAATCGATGAGCAAGAATGGGACGACGAGTATTGGGAAGAGAAATACAAAGACCAAAACCGCGATTTCCAAATAGTCAACGACGACGAGGAGGAGTAAAATGAATTAAAGGAGGTAAAGGAATTAAAGGAGGTAAAGGAATTAAAGGAGGTAAAGGAATTAAAGGAGGTAAAGGAATTAAAGGAATAAAAAACTTTGTATTTTACTTTAGATGATTGAGAAGGTAAATATCTGCGTGTTTGGGGCTTCAAGTCGTGACTTGGAGCAGGGCTTCATTGATGATGCCTATCAGCTAGGCACACTCCTGGCGCAACGCGGATGGACATGCTTCAACGGTGCTGGATGCGAGGGGCTGATGCGTGCCGTGAGCGACGGAACGCTCGACGCTGGCGGAGAGGCCATTGGCGTGATACCACAGTTTATGGTGGATAACGGATGGCATTACGACCGCCTCACACGCATCATCACCACTGCCGATATGCACGAACGCAAACTCACTCTGGCAAAGATGACGCAGGCGGTGATTGCCCTGCCTGGCGGCTGCGGCACTATGGAAGAGCTGCTTGAGGCCATAACCTGGCGGCAGCTCAACCTCGCACCAAAGCCTATCGTGGTACTTAACACCTTAGGCTTCTACAACCACCTGGCAGCCATGCTCACTACCGCCATTGAGCAAGGTTTTATGCGCAAGAGCCATCATCGCCTTGTGCAGTTTGTCAACTCTCCCGAGCAAGCCATTGCAGCAATAGAGAAAGAACTACAGGAATCTCCACAACCCATTGAATCAAAATATTAGACCATCATAGCGATGCCTACCGAGAACGTTCAAAATATCACCGACTCCACTTTGACACTAGCTGCCGATACCGCTGCCGCGCCTGTGCTGCACAAAGCCCAATACCTCAACGGCTTTCCTGCACCTCAGGGCAATGACACCGCCACAGCCCACATCAACCAGATGCCAGTGATAGAAGTGCCCAAAGGCAGCAACGCACGTACCCACAACACGTCGCCACTACATGACACAGGGTCGATGATCATGTTTCTGTTCTCGTGTCTGTTCCTCCTGACAAGCTATCGCTTAGGCCGCTCCTACATCGCCAATCTGGGACACTACCTGTTCTCGCCGAAGGGCAAGGACGACCTCTTTGCCGAGCACACAAGCAGCGACGCACGCATCATCATTGCCATGATTGCCAACACCTGCCTGATGGGCGGCATAATGCTGTACTACGGACTGCTGTGGTACAACCCATCGCTCACCGTAGCGCTTCAGAACTCGGTGTTCCTCCACGTGCTGGTGCTCACTCTCGCCATGGCGGTATTCGTCACTCTGCAAGTGCTGCTCTACAGGCTCTTAGGCTACACCTTTGCCAACGACAGCCTCACCGACATGTGGCTGCAAGGCTTCCTGGCGTCGCAGTCGGTGCTGGGCTTGCTGCTCTTCCCTGTAGCCGTGATTACCCTCGTCTTCCCAAGCACCATAAAACTGATGGTTACAATCGCGATTATCCTATATATTTTAGGGAGAATTGTATTTATTTGCAAGGGTTTTAGAATTTTTTTCAACAATTTGTCCTCTAGTATCTATTTTATTTTGTACCTTTGCGCCGTCGAAATTGTACCCCCTCTCCTGGCTCTTGCCGGTACAGTTTATGTATGCAGCATATTATAAACGTAATTATTTGAAACAGTGAAGATTAAGAAAATCTTGGTTTCCCAACCGAAACCATTATCTGAAAAATCTCCTTATTTCGATTTGGAAAATAAGTATGGCGTTGAAGTGGTTTTCAGGCCATTCATTAAAATTGAGGGGTTGACTTCAAAGGAATTCCGTCAGACAAAAATCCCCATCAACGCCCACACAGCAGTGATTTTCACTGCGCGCACTGCCGTGGACCATTACTTCAGACTTTGCAAAGAGCTGAGGTTCAACGTCCCCGACACGATGAAATACTTCTGCGTGAGCGAGACAATAGCCCACTATCTGCAAAAGTATATCATCTACCGCAAGCGCAAAATTTTCTACACCGAGACTGGCCACGCCGAGTCGTTGTTGCCACTGCTTGCCAAGCACAACAAAGAGACTTACCTCTATCCCATCAGCGATGTCCATGACCAAAAGCTACACATCCCTGAGGACGGCAGCATCAAGTTCACAAAGGCTATCATGTACCGCACTGTGAGCAACGTGATTCGCAACGATGAGCCCTTCGACTACGACATGATTATCCTGTTCACCCCATCGGGCGTGAAGTCGTTGATTCAGAGCTTCCCACACTTTGAGCAAGGCAACATCGCCATTGGCGTGATGGGTGGCAAGACTATCGAAGAGCTTAAGGCCAATGGACTGAGGCTCGACTTCACCACTTCGCCTAAGGCTCCATCTATAGCAGCTGCTATGGACCAATATATCAAGGAGCATCTTGACGACCCCGACGAGCCACGCATTGAGCAAGAGCGATTCCCTGACACAATTCAAAAGCCCGAACCTATCCCCGTGCCTAAGGTAAAGGAGAAGGTGGAAAAGCCAAAGACCGAGGAGAAAGTGGAAGCAAAAAATGTGGCTAAAAAGGCACCAGCCAAAAAGACCGCCACAAAGAAGGCTCCAGCAAAGAAAGCAGCAACCAAGAAGGAACCTGCTAAGAAGACTGCAACCAAGAAGGCGACAGCTGCTAAAAAAGCTGCTCCAGCTAAAAAGGCTGCAACAAAGAAAACCGTCAAGAAGACCGAGAAATAACGCGATTCTTGTCACAAATCACAATCCCCGAAACTCACTGAACTGCACCCCAAAAGTTAGACACAAAACTTTTGAGGTGCAGTTTTTATATGAAACATTATTTTGAAGAGAAATTAGACGTAGTAAGTGAGATTATCAGCGGTAAAGGTCTAGAGAGAGTGTGCAGAGAGCGTCATCTTGACAGGCATATGGTTCATAGTTGGGTTCTCCGTTACAATACTTTTGGAGAAGAAGGACTTCGCCAATCAACAAAGGGCTATTACTACTCACCGTCAGAAAAAGAGAGAATTATTTTGGAACATGTTCAAAACAGAGTATCTTTGTCCCTGTTATGCCTTCGTTATGGCTTGGCCCGAAGTACTATTCTATCATGGATGAGGAAAGTCAGAAGCGGAGGATCCTTATACGATGTGAAGCGGCGTGGACGCCCCCCAAAAGACCCTATGGCAAGACCGAAGAAGAAAGAACCACAGACCGAGCTTGAGAAACTTCAAGCGGAAAATCTCCGTTTGAGAGCGGAGAATGCATTGCTAAAAAAAGTGAAGGCCTTAGTCGAGGAACAGCAAGCCCGAGCACGTCTCAATGGGCAAAAGCCATCAACGGACTAAGGTCGGAATATCCGCTTGACTTACTTTTAAAGTTGAGAAAGATGGCTCGTTCCGTGTTCTATTATCACCTGAAGCGGCTAAATGCGGTCGACAAATATTCCGCGGAGAGAGACAGCATCAAGTCCATTTTCCATGAACATAAAGGCCGTTACGGCTATCGCCGCGTCACTGCTGAAATGCGCAATAGAGGGTTCGTCATAAACCACAAGACAGTGCAGCGTCTGATGGGCGACATGTGCCTCAAGAGCAAGATACGTCAGGCGCGTTACCATTCATACAAAGGAGAGGTAGGCAAGATATCTCCAAACATCATCAACAGGGATTTCACGGCCGTCGCCCCAAATCGCAAATGGGCCACAGACGTGACACAGATAAACATTGGTTCCGTGAAACTCTATCTGTCGCCAATACTTGACATGTTCAACGGAGAGATAATCTCCTACAACCTCTCAAAGAGTCCTAATCTGGAACAAATATATGATATGCTGGACAAAGCGTTTGCCAAGTTCGACAATCTTGATGGCCTCATCTTGCACTCCGACCAAGGGTGGCAATACCAGCACTGGGGCTATCGTCAGAGACTGGCTGAGCATCACATTACGCAAAGCATGTCACGCAAAGGCAATTGCCTTGACAACGCCATGGCAGAGAACTTCTTCGGGATTATGAAATCCGAGCTTTTGTATGCCGAACAGTTCGAATCGCCCGATGCCTTCATGAAGGCTTTGGATGAATATATTGACTATTACAACAATAAAAGAATTAAATCCAGGTTAAAAGGAAAGAGTCCGGTGCAATACCGAACCCTTTCTCTAAGTCATTAATGTTTAACCTGTCCAACTTTTTGGGGTCACTTCAGAGTGAGATGAAACTCTCGGAGGGGAAATTTGTTTTGGAATGAATTACTTGTTTATTGGAATGCGTTTTCGCTGAGGCCCTTGCCACCGAGGGCGAGATCCTTCATATAGGCAGGAACTGGCTTGCCCAGATACTTGTCAACATAAAGCTTGGCAAGATACTGACCGAGCATAAAGCCGTGTCCGCGCAGACCAGTAAGCAGACCCGCATCTGGGTCGATGATGTATCGTGGCTCGATGTAGTAGCCAGCCCAAACGGCATGGAAGCCTACTGATGCCAGGTTCGGAATCCACTGAGCAAACATCTCGCTCACAATCTTGAGGAATGCCTGGCTGTTATACTTCAGGTTCTGGCGTGCCTCGTAGGGGTCGCAGTCGGGTGACGCGCAGCCGATGATTTGCCCCGTGTGCAGGAACTGCTGGCCGTAAACGGCGTTGAAGCCCTTGTAGTGACGGCGGTCGATAATCATGTCGAGCGAGTCGCCATTAACACCCATGTTGGGCAATCGACGAGTAATGAACGCCTGGTGCTTAACAGGGAAGAGCTGAGTGTCGATGCCGAGCATATCGGTGAACTTCTCTGAGCCCCAACCCATAGCGTTTACGAAGTGGTCGCAGGTGTATTCCACATAATGCTTGTCGTGACGACGCACTAGTACGCGGAATTTGTCGCCGACGCGCTCCACATGCAGCACCTCGCAGTCTTCGAGCACCTCTCCGCCATGCTGCTTGCCCACGGTGCGCACATAGTCGATAGTGCGTCCTGGTGTGGCTTGCCAGCAGTTCTTGGAAATCAGTGAGTGGCTGTAGATGTTATCGTCAGGATTCCAGTAAGGCGAAATTTCCTTGGTGAAGTCCTTGCGGTCGATCATGTAGGCCTCGCTCCAGGCGCGTGAGGCGTCGAGAGAGCGGTAGGTTGCGTCGTCATGCACGAGGTTGACATAGCGGGTCATCTTCAGGTCGATGTTGCAATGCTCTTGGTCGTCGCGGAAGATTTCCAGGTTGTGCATAGCGATGTCGCTGATATCGGGATTGGAGAATGCTGGACGTCCACCACCGATGCAGCGCCAAGTAGAACCGCGGTCGTAATTGACCAGAACGGTGCGCTTGCCGGCTTCGGCAAAGTAGCGGAATGCGGCACTACCTGCCATGCCACCGCCAGCAACGAGAATTTCGGTCTCGGCTTTCTCGATCACAGAGCCGTGTTCAAAGACGAATGTCTCCTTGGTCTCACCATTATATACATCACCCAAAGTCACTTGGTTTGCTAATGGTGCGCGTGGAGTGCTGTCGCCAGTCACTTCAATTCCATGAGCCCTCAAAATCTGTTTTGCTCGTGACACGCAGCGCTTGCCACGACAGGGACCCATACCCATGCGGGTGGTGTGCTTTAGCTCATCTACCGAGATGTACTTGCGGTCGCCAATTACGGCGAGCAGAGTCTTCACGTCCACATCCTCACAGTGGCATACAAATGATTTGCCTTCCTCGGGGTCGGTGAGAGGACGCAGGTTCAATGGCTCAGGATAGCGATCCTTGAGAATGAAACCATTCACTTGATTCAAATCATCCACTTGGGTGACTTTGACGCGGGCGACATTAGTCTTGTTGTCTTTCTTAAGCACTTTCTCGATGGTGCCTTCGCCCACCTTTGCGCCGTTGTCA
Source organism: Muribaculaceae bacterium (assembly GCA_017618355.1). Classification (GTDB taxonomy): domain Bacteria; phylum Bacteroidota; class Bacteroidia; order Bacteroidales; family Muribaculaceae; genus Sodaliphilus. The sequence continues at coordinate 7,340 of JAFZUL010000109.1, read as the reverse complement.
TCGACAAGGAACACTTCTTTGCCTTCCTCAACCTCATATTCTACAGGCAGGAATACCACATTCTTGCGCTTGTCGTAGCCGAAGATTGCCAGGCCGGGGCAGTGGTTCACGCACTGCATACAGCCGATGCACTTGTCGTAATCGACAATAGGCACCGATGACGTAGTGGGCTTGCTGATGGCTCCTTGTGGACAAGAGAATGTACAAGGATTACAAGCGAAGCCATAGAGACAGTTGATTTTTACGTATGGTTTCAAAGCCATGCGCTCCTTGTTAGGGATGCGAGGCTCATCGAGCAGGCGCACGGGGCGCTGCTGTGAGTCGATATACTGACGTGATACTTCGAGATAATCTTCGTAGGGGAAACGGAGGCCCAACTCTTGAGCTACCTCATAGGCCACCTGCTTGCCGCGGAGCACGGCACTGGTGCCTTCGCCAATGCGAACAGCATCACCTGCACCATACACGTTGCGGCCAAATACTGAGCGGCCTTTCACGAGCAGTTGATTGTCGGGAATCAGACCAGTGCAGATGTTGATGATGTCGATGTCGTCAATCACTTGCTCGGTGCCTGGAATAGGTTGGAAGTTGCGGCACTCGGCAATAACGGCGCCTGTAACGCCTGTGTAATCCTCGTTAGGGATGGCACGGATGAGCACGTGTGAAGTCATGATGGGGATGCCCAGACGGCGCACGCGGTTGGCTTGAACGGGGAAACCTCCCTCATGATCCATACCCTCTATGATAGCCTTTATGGTTGCACCTGCCTGCATAGCCTGATAGCTTGTGAGATAGCCGATGTTGTCGGCACCCACGGTAAGCACGCGCTTGCCTAGTAGAGTGTGCTCCTGGTTCATCATCTTCTGGAAAACTGCTGCGGTATAAACGCCTGGCACGTCATCATTCTCAAACACTGGCATGAAAGGAACGGCGCCAGTAGCAACTACCAGATGGTCGGCGTCGATGTAGCTCACCTCCTGAGTGACGATATTCTTCAATGCTATGCGGCGACCTTCAAGCAGGTCCCACACTGTGTTGTTGAGGAGAATGCCGTCGTGGTTATCGCCAGCGAGAGTCTTGGCTATATCAAAACCACGCATGCCGCCAAACTTCTGCTCTTTCTCAAAGAAGAAGAATTGATGGGTCTGCATGTTGAACTGTCCACCCTCGGTTGCATTGTTGTCCACAACAATGTTGGGGATTCCCAGCGCGGTGAGTTGCTCACGGCACGCCAGTCCAGCAGGACCGCCGCCGATAATGGCAACTGTGGTCTTGTAAATCTTAGTCTCGTGGGCTGCATGGGCCTTGCCTTCGGGCATATAGTCCTTGGGTATCTCACGCACCTCTTTCACGCCATCAACACTGGTGATGCAGATGCGGCGCACCTGGCCGTCAACGAGCATTTCGCAGGCACCGCACTTGCCGATGCCGCACTCGAGGCTGCGGTTGCGGCCAGTGGTACTGTGGCTGTGCACGATTAATCCTGCTTGATGAAGGGCGGCAGCGATGGTTTTGCCTTTTTGACCGCGAACGGTTCTCCCTTCAAACTGGAATTCCACAAATTCTTCTTTGGGAAGGTCAAGAATGGGATGATTGTCAATTTTATACATAAATGAATGGTTTAAAGTTATTAGTTGTTAGTTATTAGTTATCAGTTGTTAGAAATCTATAAATCTGCGCAAAGCGAGACAAGAACTATCAAACAAAATCAACAAAACCCTGACAAGAATAACAAAAAATTGTTGTCTTTGTTTTTTTTGTTGTCTTTGTTTGATTGAGCCGAGCGTGAGCAATTTATTCAACCTGCGCAAAGCGCTTTTCTTAAAACCTACAAATATAACATATTTTCATAAATATTGCATGAACTTATCAAAATTATTGAGAAATTTTAACCCGAATCGGTCGTTTGGGCTAAACCAGGAATTCGGTTTTATCTTTTTGCCGTCTTTCGTCTCATTATTAAAAACTTCTAAAAAACACCTAAAATATATTCACTACTTTTGCAATTATCATAATTATAATTAACTTTGGCAACTTTTTATGTACAATTAGTAAAACATTATAAAACAACTATTTTTTTAAAAAACAACCATTAATGAAAAAACTTTTATCATTACTCACTCTTGCCATGGTTGCCTTGCAACTTTTGGCAGCGCCTGTTGATGTGTCAACAGCAAAGACAAAGGCCGAGCAGTACCTTGTGCAAAAGGTGTATGCCGGCAACAGATCCATGACACCTGGAGCCACCAATGCCACCCTCATCAAGACCGAGATGGGTGACAAAGCTCAGACTCCAGTTTATTACATCTTCAACACCGCTACAACATTCGTGATTGTGTCGGGTGACGACCGTGCCGAGGAAATCCTCGCCTATGGTGACAAACCTCTCCTGCTTGAGCGCATTCCAAAGAATATGGAGGCATGGCTCAATATCTACAAGCAGCAGCTTGACTGGTTGCTCACGCATCCCGATGCAAAAGTTGAGAAGCCAACCACCTTCAGGGCAGGTGGGCTTGTTAATACTGTCACAGGTCCACTTATGACAGCCCTCTGGGACCAGACTGCACCCTACAATAATCAGTGTAAGTTTACATATAGTGGAACCACCTATACTTGCTTGACTGGTTGCCCCGCAACTTCGGCATCGATGGTGCTCTACTATTGGAAGTATCCTATTGAGCAGGTAGGCCCACTTCCCGCTTACACTTCTACTCTCGACATTGGCGGCGGTTATTGGGGCAACCAAGTGACCTTTACTTATCCCTCCCTTCCAGCCACTACTTTCGACTGGGACAACATGAAAGACAAATATGGCACTTGGTATGATGAGAATGGTGTCACTCATAACGAACCCTACACCACCGAGCAGGCTACAGCAGTAGCTACGCTGATGCGCTATGTGGGTCAAGCCGAGCACATGATGTATGGTGTTAATGGTAGCGGAATCTACACTACCGATGCGCAGAACGTTGCCGACATGTTCATTGGTTTTGGCTATGACGAGTCAACCACTCAGCTGGTTCATAAGTCAAGCTATAGTGAAACAAACTGGGCAAATCTGCTGCAAACCGAAATAGCCGAGGGACGTCCTGTTGTCTATATGGCTGTTGACCCCAGTGCGGGCGGTCACGCTTTCAATGTTGATGGTTACAACTCCAGCACTAATAAGTATCACGTGAATTTCGGCTGGAGTGGCGACGGTAACAACTGGTGTGTAATGAATGCCTTCACAGATGGCAGCAACTACACCTTTAACAGCGACCAGCAGATGGTTATCGGTATTCAGCCTCCAATGGGCGTGATCAAGGCTACTCCTAGTGAAGTGAGCTTTGATGGTTTTGCCGGTGAGACCTACACCCAGATTGTGAAAGTTCAGGCCCGCAACCTCGAGAGCAATGTGGACATCGCTATCAGCGGTGACAATGTTTACAGCATCAGCCACACTACCCTTACTCCCGCCCAGGCAGCAAATGGCGTTGACGTTACTGTAACCTACGCTCCAGTAGCTGCTGGCAACACTTCGGCAACCATCACACTCTCATGCTCCGATGAAGACGTGGAGAACGTTACCGTGCCCATTACCGGCGTGGCTGCTCCAAGAGTTCCTACACTCCTCGTTAATCCTAGCGCACTCGACTTCAGTGCAACACTCGATAGAACAGTGACAAAGACTATCGAACTCACTGGGGCATTCCTGACCAATGATGTTAATATCACCCTCAACGACACTCATGGTGTGTTCACTGTTGTGCCAGCTTCAATTCCACAAAGCAGTACTGATGTAAATACTCCTATTACTGTGGCTGTAACTTTCGGTTCGGCAGTAGAGGGCACTTTCAGCGGTTCAATCACCTTTGCCAGCGAGGGAGCCGAGAGCAAGACGGTCAACCTCAATGCTATAGCTCGTGATGGTGGAACGGCTACCGACCCATTCCTCAATATCGCCAATTATGAGACCATTGACGAGGCTGGAGCCACTGTAACTGGTATGACTTCGATATACAAATATACCGAGTATGAAGACCAAGAGTGCGCTTGGCTCACTGTTTCTAACTATGGTGCTTCTAAGGCCGATGCTAATCAGAACTGGCTTGCGACTTCTTCGCTCTCGCAATACAACAATTCATGGAGTACCAATGATGTGTTCCAAGGTGATGCCGCTTACTTTGGCAGCAATCAGGCTTATTCAATCTATGGTAGTGGCAGCCAGACCTTCTATGTGACCAATTGTACACTGGTTAAGGCTTTTGTTAAGGGTGGCAGCTACTCCAGCTCAAGTGCAACGTTGTCAATATATGAGTGTACTCTCAATGCCAATGGCTCGCTCACTCCAGCAAGCGCAGCGACCAGCACACAGCAAGGCAGTAACGGTGTCATCACTTCAGATGCTCTTGACGCTTCCAAGATTTATAAGGTGCAATTGACTGGTGGTGGTTCTTATCCTGACCTCTTAGAGATTGGTTTCCAAACTGAGCTCAATACGCTTGAGACTCCTGTCGCTGTTCCCGCCACCGAAACCACCGACAACAGCTTCGTGGCAAACTGGACTGCTTGTGCGGGTGCCGACAGCTACATTTTGCGTGTAGTGCCTAAGAGCTATGACATCCTTACCGAGAAATTTGAGAAGTTCACTAAGTCAGGAGCTCAAGATATAAGCAATAGTCTTAACCAGTACATGGACAACGAGGGTTGGACTGGCTCTAAGGTGTATGAGGCCGTTGGCGGTGCACGTTTAGGAACAGGCTCTTCTACAGGTTCGATGACTTCTCCAAATCTCGTCCTCGGAGAGAATAAGGTGACTGTGAAGTTCAAGGCTAAAGCCCTCAACAACGACACCGACTGCGAGCTTAAGGTGTCTTGCGGTAACGCAAGCGAGACAGTGACTGTTGCCGACAACAACGAGCAATCGTTCACCGTAGTGCTTGACTGCAACGTAGGTGCCAACCAGAGTGTCAAGTTTGAAAATGTGATAAAAGGCAAGCGCGTGATTATAACCAGCATTCACGTTCAAGATGGTGACCGCAGCACTGCTGCTCTTAACGCTATTGACGAAGATGGCATCACAATCACTGGCATCACCACCAATAGCTACAAGGTTACTGACCTGTTGCCAGCAACTACCTACATCTATGACGTGAAGGCAGTGTTTGGCGCTAAGCAAACCAGATGGTCTAACTTTATCATGGCAACAACTCTTGCAGGAGTATCAGTCCTTGGCGACGTTGACGGCGATGGTCAGGTGACAACAGTTGATATCACTTGTATCTACAACTATCTGCTCAATGGCGACGAGACATACCTCGCCACTAGCGATATCGATGGCGATGGAGAAGTGACTACCGTTGATATCACCATTCTCTACAACATCCTGCTGGGAGAGTAAATTAATGCATAATGCGTAATGCAGAATGCACAATTTAGCGCCCTTCGGGGCGCTTTTTTTATTCCTCCACGCTGGTTTTAAGCGATTCGGGTTTAGTGCGCTTCGCGCAGAAATCGAACAAATCATATCAAATCAAACATTATTTTGACGTGAGTTCGATGAATTTATCAAATGAATATCAGCGTGTTAGCTCCCCCCCCCTCTAAGATAACGTGAGTTCGACGAATTTATCTCCTGATAATCATTGCGTTAGCAACTCCCCCTCTAAGATAGAGGGGGTAAGGGGGAGTATGATAGACTCAAGAGATTGCATTTTCGCAATTTTCATACCCCTCAGTCACTTCGTGCCAGCTCCCCTATCTTAGGGGAGCAGTGATACACAGCAAATTATTTTCGTCGAACTCACGTTAAGATAGAGGGGGATGCAGGGGGAGTATGACAGGTTCAATTATGTCATTCAAATAGGTTGTCATACTCCTCAGTCGCTTCGCGACAGCTCCCTCCTCCCCTGCCCGAGGGGAGGTGCCGTAGGCGGAGGAGAGGGAGTCTTAGAGGAGCAACTGATTACCAACAACTTTTTTTCGTTGAACTTCGCGCTAAAAAATTCTTTGTTGCCTTTGTTTGAAAAAACTATCATAGTGTGGCCTCTTGTGCAATTTGCCGTTTTTTCTTTGTTTCTATTGCAATTTATCAAAAAATTCTTTATATTTGCAACCAAAATGATGCCAAACAAGAAAACTTGTTTGTTGACAAACCTCGGACAAGGCAGGCCTTGTCCCTACAAAACTAATAACTAAAAACTATATAATTATGAAAAAATTTCTACTTCTTCTTGTGGCGATGCTTGCCGCAACCACCGTGTGGGCTACCGACTTCATCACCGACGTGATGGTGATTGGCGGCTCGAAAAGCGAGGTGAACAACCTGAAGACGACTTACATGAATCAAGGCTGGTTGTTCATCGACCAGGACCTGAACGCCGGCTGCGGCTCGGGCAGCGACTACATCTACATGCTCTACAGGACGGGTGATAACGAGAGCCAAGATGCTGGCGCGTTTATCACCGACTTTTACATCAGCACCGAAAGCGGCACCGTCCCCGACAATTTCGTACACAATGGCCGCACCTATACCCTTGTGCCCTACGACGGCAGCACCTATTTCAAGAACAACAAGGGAGACCTTAACAGCCACTGCGGCTCGGGCAGTGCCTATATCCATCTCTATTACTGCAAGGACGACAATGTGAATTACAGGTCCACCGCTGTCACTTCCATCACTTTCAACGACACCCAGAACTGGGCCATTGGAGCGAATGGCGGCTCCACAGGCTATGACCTCAACACCGGTGCCGGCGGCGATTACATCTACATGCACGCCGCCACTGCCGCAAAGGGGTGGACGATCGCCTTAGACTCCAACAGCAACCAGTGCCTCATCACAGGATATCAAGGCACCAAGACCAATAAGTCCTCTCTTACCGTGCCGCTCTACATCGACGGCGCGCAGGTGGCAAACTTCGATGGCTCGGTATTCAGCGGGTTCACCAAACTTGAGACTCTGGCTTTCAATGACAACACCATAGTTACCCAAATGCCGTCGATGCAGGGATGCTCGAAGTTCAAACATGTGAAAACCGGTGACGTCAACGACAAGACCCCGAATTCCATGACAAGCATCCCGGCTTCGGCCTTCGTGGGCACGGCCATCGAGAGTATCACGCTGCCATCGGTCACCAGTGTTGGTGCCAATGCGTTCCAGGGATGCGGCACACTGAATAGTGTGATATTTAATAAAGAAGATGTCACTATCGGCAATGGCGCTTTCTCTTTCATTGTAAAAGCAGGAGGCGCAATGTGCCAAATCACTTATCGAGGCTCAATTGATAAATGGAACGGCATGATGGTCATGTGCTCGCCAAGCGTGATTGTTAATGGCACTAGTGGAAACAGCGCAT
>JAFZUL010000108.1 GCA_017618355.1 Muribaculaceae bacterium | reverse complement strand
GGAGAATACAACAAGTTAATTATTAATCGCTTTGTCGATTTTGGGGCTTATCTTATTGACGACGAAGACAATGAGGTGCTGCTGCCTAAGCGTTATCTAACTGGCGAGGAAGAACTTGACGATGAGATTGAGGTCTTCGTTTATAACGACTCTGAAAACCGACCAGTAGCGACCACCGAGCAACCGTTTGCCACAGTTGGACAATTCTGCCTTTTGCGCGTGAAAGCAGTGAACGCAATCGGTGCTTTCCTTGACTGGGGGCTAGCGGCAAAAGACTTGCTGGTGCCATTCCGCGAGCAGCGGGTTCGAATGCAGGCGGGACGCAGCTATATTGTCTATATCTATCTCGACCCGAGCAGCCAGCGTATCGTAGCTAGCGCCAAGCTCGACAAGTTCCTGAGCACTACCATCCCCGACTACTATCACCGTCAAAAGGTTGACGTGCTAATCGTACAACAGCAAGAGATTGGCTACCGCATCATCATCAATGGCGAGCACTGGGGCATGATTTATAACAACGAACTCTATCAACCTGTGAACATCGGCGAGCATCACACAGGGTTTATTAAGCAGGTGCGCGACGACGGCAAAATCGATGTCACTCTCGCAAAAATCGAGAAGATGCGCATCGATGATGTTGCCGACGACATTCTCTGCTACCTGCAAGAAAATGGAGGCACAATGTCTCTCAACGACAAATCCTCGCCCGAAGACATCCTCCACACCTTCAACTGCAGCAAAAAGGACTTCAAAAAAGCCTTAGGACTTCTCTATAAGCAACACAAAGTGACACTGGGAGATGAGGTGAAACTTGCATAAAAAGGAGACAAAGGATTTAAAAAAACATAAGGAGATAAAAAACTTAGAACCAGCGCTAGACCGCGCTGGTTCTAATCTTTACACCAATATTATGCAAGAAAAACTATTGCAATGTCGCCGATAATGTGTAACTTTGCAAATTCTTTTTGAAAAACCAAATACACTAAATAAAATATGGGAAAAGTAATTTTGACTGGCGACAGGCCTACTGGTAAGCTCCATCTTGGGCATTATGTGGGCTCGCTTCGCCGACGCGTGGAACTGCAAAATGCAGGTGATTATGAGAAAATGTTTGTCTTTATGGCCGATGTGCAGGCTCTGACCGATAATGCCGACAACCCTGAGAAGATACGCCAAAATATCATCGAAGTGGCTCTCGACTATCTCTCGGCAGGTCTTGACCCCGAGAAGTGCATCATCTTTATCCAGAGCCACATCCCCGAACTCGCAGAGCTCACCACCTACCTGATGAACCTCATCACGGTGAGCCGAGTAGAGCGTAATCCCACGGTGAAGACCGAAATCAAAATGCGCAACTTCGAGGCAAATATTCCACTTGGCTTCTTCTGCTACCCCGTGAGCCAGGCTGCCGACATCACCTTGTTTAAGGCCGACATCGTTCCAGCTGGCGAGGATCAAAAGCCGATGCTTGAGATTACACGCGAACTCGTTCGCCGCTTCAACAGCACCTACGGCGAAGTGCTTGTGGAACCCGACATCATGCTGCCCGAGAACGAGACTGCCCGCCGCTTGCCCGGCACCGATGGCAAGGAGAAGATGAGCAAGAGCCTAGGCAACTGCATTTACCTTAGCGATGATGCCGACACCGTTTGGCAAAAGGTTCGCTCCATGTTCACCGACCCCAACCACCTGAACGTGAGCGACCCTGGCACTGTAGAAGGCAATGCCGTGTTCACCTATCTCGACGCTTTCTCATGCGACGAGCACTTTGCTAATTATCTGCCCGACTACCAGAACCTCGACGAGATGAAAGACCACTATCGTCGTGGAGGTTTAGGCGACATGAAGTGCAAGAAGTTGCTCAACAGCATCCTCAACGAGATGCTTGAGCCCATCCGCCAGCGCCGTCATGAACTGGAGCAGGATATTCCCGAAATTTACAGCATCTTGCGCCGCGGCACCGAGAAAGCCCGCGAGACAGCATCACAGACTATGGACGAGGTGCGCAACGCAATGAAGATTAATTACTTCGACGACAAAGAATTAATCCAACAACAATCAGAATATTTCCGTTCGAAATAAGAAATTCCCACATATGCAAGAGAGGTCGCTTGAGCGACCTCTCTTGCATATAATCACCTAATTATAAGTTTCTTTCCGTTAGATATATATATCCCAGGCGGCAATCCTTCGATTCCTTGCTCCGCAGTGCGAACTTTCATTC
>JAFZUL010000107.1 GCA_017618355.1 Muribaculaceae bacterium | reverse complement strand
GCTTGGGCGTCAATTCCCAGACTCTGCAGGCTAGCAGCAAGCGTCTCGGTGCTTTTTCGGCTAAGGCAATAGATGATTCCGCTATCGCCATGGTGCTTCTCGATAAAGCCCACGATGCGCTTTAACTTTGCTCGCCCGCTCAATCCACTTACCACATTGAGCGAGATATTGGGGCGGTCGAAGGAATTGATGAAGATTTTAGCGTCAGGGATATTGAGCTGCTCTTTTATATCGATACGCGTCAAGCGGTCGGCAGTGGCGGTAAGTGCCAAAATAGGCACTCCAGGGAATCGCTCTTTCACAAGTGAGAGCTGGCTGTATTCTGGCCTGAAATCATGGCCCCAATGCGAGATGCAGTGCGCCTCGTCGATGGCAATCATGTTGATGAGCATATCTTTAGACCACTGGTCCATATCGGATAGCAATCGCTCTGGAGATATATAAAGCAGCTTTATGTTTTGCTTGAAAACATTCTCTATCACGTTGCGATTTTGTAGCTCGCTCTGCTGACTGTTGATGGCGGCAGCGGGTACGCCATTGGCGATAAGAGCGTCAACCTGGTCCTTCATCAACGCCAGCAGCGGAGAAACAATGATAGAACAACCTGGCATTAGCAAAGCAGGAATCTGATAGCACAACGACTTGCCGCCGCCAGTGGGCATAAGCACCACCGCATCGCTACCATTAACCACATGCTCTATCACCTGATATTGCATAGGATAAAAAGAAGTGTAGCCGTAGAACTTCTTTAATACGGCAAGTGCTTTGCGTTCGAGATCTTGCATAATAGCGAAAAAGAATGTTTTTACAATGCGTTTTTCTCTCCTCTAATGGCATTAAATACAGTGAGGAACATGATCTTGATATCGAGCATGAAGTTCCAATTCTCAGCATACCACACATCATACTCAACACGCTTCTCCATCATCCATAGTTCATCAGTAGGACCACGGAAACCATTTACTTGCGCCCAACCAGTGATTCCAGGCTTAATGGTGTGGCGAAGCATGTATTTATCAATAAGTTCACTATATTCTTTTGTCTGCTGAACCATGTGAGGACGAGGTCCTACTATCGACATCTCGCCCAAGAACACATTGATGAACTGCGGCAGCTCGTCAAGACTGGTCTTGCGCAGGAAGTTGCCAAATTTTGTCTTACGCGGGTCGTCTTTAGTGGCTTGCAAAGTGTCGCTCTTGTCATTTACCCGCATAGAACGGAACTTATAGCACATGAACGAACGGCCGCGATAGCCAGTGCGTTCTTGCTTGAAGAACACTGGACCTGGCGACGACAGCTTGATGCCTATGGCTATAGGAATAAAGATGATGGGAGAAAACAGCAGCACCAGAGATGACACCACTAAGTCAAAAGTGCGTTTAACAACTTGGTTTATAGGATTGCCAAGCGGATGTGGACGCACCGACAATACTGGCACTACGCCAAGTGTCTCAATCTCAAATCGTCGAGAAATATACTTTGAGAACTGAGGCACATAATAGAAATCTATGGCGTTTCGCTCGGCGAGATTAATCATGTTCTGAAGGTTGTTATGCTCATTCTCGGGCAATGCACAATACATCTCATCAACGCTATGCGAGTTCAAGAAATCTTCAAGCAAGTCAATGGTGGCAGTGTAGCAAGGTATATCATCAATAGGTTCTGTATCAAAATATCCCACCACATGATATCCATAACCCTGGTCTTTCTCAAGCTGTTTCATAAGCCTGACACCAACTCCAGCAGGGCCTCCACCTATGATGATTATTTCCTTGTAGTTATAACCCTTACTGCGATACCATTTCAATAATTTTCTTGACACTATCCACCACAAAGAGAGCGATAATGTGAAGATTCCATAGAACAAAAACACATATCGCCACCTAGGCAATGCGTCGATGAACGAAACAAGCATCAGGAATATCACGGCATGAAGCATCACATACTTCAGTAAGTGAATGAGTACACGGTCGATATATACTGTTCTCTTGTCGTGAAGCGTGCTTAAAACATAAACTACGATGCAAAACGACAAATTTAGCATAAGCCACACATGCTTGCTAAAGAATGGCAATGATCCCAAATCGCCTATTATCAAGCATGTAATAAAATAGGCTGCATTAAGGACTATAAAGTCTATAATGATGAAAATCCAGCGGATAAAATGCCCGTATCTGCCTCTACTCTTCACAACCCAAAATAGTAGTTACAATAATTTAGTCACCCTCCATAAATTATGGAGAGTGACCAAAGACAAAAGATTATAATTTCTCGTCAATAATCTTTATTTTCTGCTCTAGCAGCGCAATTTCGTCCTTGAGATTGGAAATCTTGCGCTCCAATTCCTTAACAATAGAGTTGCCGCTCTTAGAAGTGGCATTGAAGAATCCCATGTTGTTCTCGTAGGTCTTGAGCTCGTTGCACTTCTGTTCAAAGACGCGTACCAGTTTTTCACGCTCGTGATAAACTTTGTCGCTGCCCGATTGACTCATTGTGCTTTCGAAGTTTGACAGTCTCGACCTGATGGCCTTCATGTCAAATTTCTCAAATGCCTTATCGATAGCTTCCTTATAGGCGGCATAAATCTTGTCTTTCTCTTTAAATGGCACGTGGCCTATGGTTTGCCACTTCGACATCAGGTCTCTTATCTTCTGGGGTGCATCCTCAACTTCTTCCTCCGACTCAAGGATGGCATTTACCTGAGCGATAATCTCTTTCTTAGCTTTAAGATTCTCGTGCTCAACAGAGCGCTGGCTGGATGTCTGTTTCTTTTTCTGCTCAAAGAAATAGTCACAGGCTGTGATGAAGCGTTTCCAAACCGCATCGCTATGACGCTTAACAACAGGACCTATTGTCTTCCACTCCTTCTGGAGGGCAATAAGGGCATCACTTGTCTCTTTCCAGTCGGTTGAATCTTTCAAAGCCTCAGCCTTCTCGCAAAGCTCGGTCTTCTTTGCCAAGTTCGACGCCAACTCTTCTTTCATTGTTTTAAAGAATTGGGCCTTCTGCTCAAAGAATTCATCACACGACTTGCGGAAGCGGTTGTATAGAGAAGTGTTAACCTTGCGAGATGCGAAACCGAGTTTCTTCCACTCTTCCTGGAGAGCGATAATCTTCTTGGTCGCATCGTCCCATGCAGCATAGGTCTTGAGACCGCTGGTCTCGATTTTCTCTATCTCCTCACACAGAGCGGTCTTGGCATCGGCATTCTCTTTCTCACTTGCTTTGCGTTCCTCAAAGAATGCTTGGTGTTTCTTGTTGATAACTGCCGAAGCGGTCTTAAATCGTGCCCAAACCTGCTCACGGATTTCCTTAGCGACAGGACCTGTCTCGCGCCACTTGTCGTGAAGGGCTTGGAGGGCTTTGAATGCAGCTATCACGTCAGTCTCTTCATCAAGAGCTTCGGCCGACTCACATAGTTGCTGCTTTATCTCAAGGTTCTTCTTGAAATCATAGTCTCTCAACTCTTTGTTAATCTTCAAGAGGTCGTAGAAGTTCTCGATTGCAGCCTGATAGGCTTTCCACACCTCTGTTGTGCTGGTCGATGGCACCTCACCGATAGCTTTGAACTCCTGTTGCAATTGCTGAACATGAGCAAACTGGCGGTTGATATTGTCAGTATCTTGAGAGATGGTCTTGATTTCCTCGATAATCTTATTCTTCTTTTCGAGATTAGCCTGCTTAACGGCTTCCTGCTCGGCATTGAACTCGGCGCGTTTCTCTTTAAACTCTGCAAGTAGATCTTTTATCTTGAGCTCAATATCATCTTCTTGAGCAACAAAGGCGTCCTCTTCGTTGCCGCTCTCAACGAAAGCGGCTTTTTCTTTGCTTATCTCCTCTTTTCTGAGAGCAAAGAATGCACCTTTGATTTGTGCTACTCGTTCTTTAACACTCTCTACTGGCATGGCCATCAGTTTCTCAAGTTGCTCCACAAGTTGTCCTTTGCCCAGAGTAGAATAATCTACAGCTGGTAGCTCCTCAGCCTTTTCCTCGGTTTTTTCCTCAGCTGGCTCCTCGGGCTCTTCCTCAGCAGGTGCTTCGGGCTGTGGCTCTTCTTTCACCTCAACTGCAGGCTCTTCAACCTTTGGTTCTTCGGCTGGAAGGGTTTCTTTCTCTGCTTCCGCTTCGGGGTGCTCAGGTTCTGGCTCAGGC
>JAFZUL010000009.1 GCA_017618355.1 Muribaculaceae bacterium | reverse complement strand
TGGTGCCGTTGGGCATCTCACCTTTATATTTATAGGCGGCCGAGCCTATATAGACAAGTCCGTCTGCCTGATTGTCCCACCACGGAGTTCCGTCCATGACCCTTCGACCGACCATATAGACAGAGCTAGGGAAGTTGATGGCTGTCAAGGAAGTGCAGCCGTTGAACACACTACTCTCTATACGGATCACTGTTTCTCCGTAAAAAAAGACTGCCGACAAGTTGGTGCAGTTTTCGAATGCAGCGTAGAAAATTTTCTCAACGCCCTCGGGGATAGCGACCATGTGTAAACTTGTGCAGCCCTTAAAGGCATGGCCGCCAATTGTATCGATAGAGTTGCTAAGGTCAAGCTCACTGGCTTTAGTACAGTTAGCGAAGGCATATTCGTCAATAGATGTGACACCATTAGGAATTGTGATTTTTGTGAGAGCGGTGCAGTTATAGAAGGCATATCTGTTAATCTTCTTGATGGTGTTGGGGAGATTGACTTTGGTGATAGTTGAGTTCTTATAAAAAGCATTGCCACCGATTCCGTATACTGTGTAAGTCTTTCCGTCATAGGTGACACTTGATGGGATAGTGATTTCCCCCGACAGATTTGTGTAATGGGCGGCTGTATTACCGAGTGCAGGGTCAAAGGTCACCCACACGTTGTTGGGATAATACGAAGAAGTAATATAGTACAAATTGCCAACCTTAAAAGTGATTTCGGCGCTGGCGCTAGCCGCAACGAGCAGCAAGAGTGCTGCAGTAAGTAAAAACTTTTTCATTAGAGCTTGTATTTAAAATGTTTGTAATTAATTTCAGTATCAATAGTCACCTTTTGTTCTTTTGTTCTTATGTCTTAAAAAATTACGGGACGATGCGGAAGACGCGGATGCCGAGGCAGGTGCTCTTGCTGCCGCTGAGGTGGTCGCGGAGGTTCTTTTCTTCGAGCATGACCTTGCCACCACTCATTGAGGCGTCGAGCAGGTAAATCTCGCCCTTGTCGTCCTTGTGGATGATGCCCAAGTGCGAGATGTCCAACCCCTCTATCTTGGTTACTAGCCCTACGAAGTCACCATTGCGCAGAGCTGCCTTGACCGCCTTGTCGCCCAGCCACGACTTCTTGAGATAAGGCATGCGATGATTGCGCAATGCCATCTCATAACCTTTGATTTTCTCGACCATTGCACTGTCGTTTTTGAGACTGCGGTAGCTGTCCTTGTGCTTAGTCATGAAATCAATTGTCTTTATCAAATAATCGGCATGAGGCAAGTCGGCTGTGACTTCCTTGAGGTTGCCTCTGGCGGAATTGTTGAGAATCCACTCGCTGATGTAGTGCATACGGGTGGAATAGTCGCCCATCTCGCCGTTGCGGTAACGCAAATTCTCAAGGTTTGCGGCATAGTCGCGCCAGGAATAACGGGCGTTCATTGTGGTACGAGCCAAGGCGTAGAGTGTCTCAATGAACGTGGTGCAGTCCAGTTCGTCGATGTTGATGGTCAGGAGTTCCTCATCTCCCTCGAGCGTATGCGCCACATAAGGTGTACTTAACAGTTTGTCGGCATAAAATGCCACCAATTCGTTGGGTGTCTTGATGCCACTGGCAAAGCCGTCCTGCAGCAATTGGTTGATGCGGGTTGTGTCTTGGTCGCAATGGAACCGCATACGCTGCACACTGGCCGCCTGGGCCTCCTGCTGGCTATGTTGCGGCATCGTGCACGCAGCCAGCACCACCAATAAGATCGTTAAAAACTTTTTCATGTTTTGTTACTTGTTCTTTAAATCTGCGGCATAGGTACGCCAATGTTCAATGAGTGCGGTCATGTCTTCGGGCAGAGGGCTGTCAAAGTCCATCTGCTGGTGTGTGACGGGATGGACAAAGCCCAACGTCTTGGCATGGAGTGCCTGGCGCCGGCAAAGTTTGAAACAGTTATTGATGAACGCCGCATAGCTTGCTGTCCTGTAGCCTCTCAGCACCTGGTCACCACCATAGCGTTCGTCATTGAACAGCGGATGCCCGATGTGCTTCATGTGTACGCGAATCTGGTGGGTGCGGCCGGTCTCGAGTTGGCACCGCACGACTGCCACATGGGCCAGATTCTC
>JAFZUL010000106.1 GCA_017618355.1 Muribaculaceae bacterium | reverse complement strand
TCTTGAAGTGCGAGAAGTCGAAGCGCAACAGATGGGGACTTACAAAGGAGCCTTTTTGCTCAACATGAGTGCCAAGCACTTGTCTTAGTGCATAGTGCAATAGGTGAGTGGCGGTGTGGTTGCAGGCAATGGCCTGGCGTGCCTCTGCGTTTATGCGAGCTACGAAAGTAGCGCTTGGGTCGGCTGGCAATTTCTTGACGATGTGTACTGGCAGGTTATTCTCGCGCTTGGTGTCGATAACCTCAATCTTCTCGTCACCATTTATGAGCCATCCCTTATCGCCCACTTGACCACCCATCTCAGCATAGAATGGGGTAGTGGCAAGAACTACTTGGTAGAATTCGTTCTTCTTCTGCACAACATGGCGGTATCGTAGTATCTTAGTCTCGCATTCGGTTAGGTCATAGCCTACAAATTCGGTGACGCCTTCTTGAAGCTCTACCCAGTCGCTGGCTTCAACGGCAGCAGCGTTGCGAGCACGTTCTTTTTGCTTTGCCATCTCTGCGTCGAACTGCTCCTTGTTTACTGTCATATCGTTCTCCTTAAGGATAAGCTCTGTGAGGTCGAGAGGGAAACCGTAAGTGTCGTAAAGTGTAAATGCCACAGCACCGTCAATCACTTTCTGATTCTCGGCTTTTGCCTTTGCAATAACACCGTCAATCATCTTCATGCCAGTGTCAAGGGTGCGTAAGAAAGCATCTTCCTCTTCCTTAATAACATGCTTAATGAGATCGGCTTGTGCGGGCAATTCGGGATAGGCTTCGCCCATCGACTCGATGAGAGTATCAACAAGTAGATACATAAATGCCTCTTTGAAACCTAGGAAGGTGTAGCCATAGCGAACAGCACGGCGCAAGATGCGACGAATCACATAGCCTGCCTTGGCGTTGCTCGGCAGCTGTCCGTCGGCAATAGAGAACGCGATGGTGCGCACATGGTCGGCAACCACACGCATAGCAACATCGGTGTCGTGGTCTTTGCCATATTCCTTGCCGGCAAGAGTGCCAATGGCCTTGATAAGTGGCTGGAATACATCGGTGTCGTAGTTCGACTTCTTGCCTTGCAATGCCATGCACAGGCGCTCAAAGCCCATACCTGTGTCAATTACTTTGGCTGGCAGTGGCTCAAGTGTGCCATCGGCTTTGCGGTTATATTGCATGAACACGAGGTTCCAAATTTCTATTACTTGAGGATTGTCTTTGTTGACAAGCTCAGCGCCAGGAATAGCGGCTTTCTCCTCATCGCTGCGAAGGTCGATGTGAAGCTCAGAGCATGGTCCGCAGGGGCCAGTGTCGCCCATTTCCCAGAAATTGTCGTGGCGATTGCCGTTGATGATGTGGTCTTTAGGAAGATGTTGTTCCCAATAGCTTGCTGCCTCATTGTCACGCTCAAGCCCTTCTTCGGGAGAGCCTTCAAACACGGTAGCATACATCATACTGGGGTCTAGTTTGAGGACATCAACCAAGTATTCCCAGCAAAAGTCTATCGCCTCTTTCTTGAAGTAATCGCCAAATGACCAGTTTCCAAGCATCTCAAACATGGTGTGGTGGTAGGTGTCGTGGCCCACTTCCTCAAGGTCGTTGTGCTTACCTGAGACGCGGAGACATTTCTGAGTGTCGGCGGCCCGGTTCCACTTGGCGGGCTGATTGCCCAAGAAGATATCCTTGAACTGGTTCATGCCGGCGTTGGTGAACATCAAGGTTGGGTCGTTCTTCACAACGATGGGCGAGGAAGGCACTATGGAGTGTCCTTTGGAGCGAAAAAAGTCCAAAAAACTGTTTCTGATTTCGTAGGCGTTCATGGAAGTTATTTTCTAAAAAGCGTGCAAATTTAGGCTTTTTTTATAATTTTGTACAATTTTTTAGGTGAAATGGCAAAACGAAAGTACGTTTTTAATCACAAGACCTTGAGTTATGAGGAATTCAAGGAGCCTACCCGAAAACGAGTC
>JAFZUL010000105.1 GCA_017618355.1 Muribaculaceae bacterium | reverse complement strand
TTCGACGAAAATAATTTGCTGTGTATCAGCTGCTCCCCTAAGATAGGGGAGCTGGCACGAAGTGACTGAGGGGTATGAAAATTGCGAAAATGCAATCCCTTGAGTCTATCATACTCCCCCTTACCCCCTCTATCTTAGAGGTGGAGTTGCTAACGCAATGATTATCAGGAGATAAATTCGTCGAACTCACGTTACAATAAGAGAAAAACAAAGGTGGCATTGCAAAATTTTGCAATACCACCTTCAACCTAATAAAACATTGATTATGAAAATAAACGGTGTTTTACTTCACCGTATAGGTTAGAGTGCCTGTGCGTTCTACCATAGTGTTTTTAGGTACCCTGAATGTAGATCTTAATGCCAAACCTCGGCATATATCGCAGGCTCTTGAGTTGCTTCTTAGCGAACCGCCAATAACTGTGGCTTTAGTAACTTTGCCAGTAGAGCTTACCACCACTTGCATCACAACAGTTCCAGGTCCTGGACAAGGAGCTGTGGGGAAATTAGCCTCAGTGTACCCTCCCAGTCCTCCGCCAATGCTGGGTTTGCTCATTGTGCCATTAGTATTGCTACTGTTTTGCGAGCTGCCATTATTGCCTTTGTTGAAAGCATTCTCAACTGCATTAGGCGCTTTCTTTGGACTCTCAGGTTTCGGGTTATTAGTGGGGGGAGTCTGCTGCGGCTGAGGTTTTGTCTCTCCTTTTGTTTTGGTCTTTGTAGCTTCGGGAGTAGACTCTTTCTGCGGCTTAGTCTCCTTTTTTGGTTGCTCAGGCACTTTCATAGGCGACTCGTTCTTGGCGGCAACGGGTGGTTGCGGTGGCTCGTTGACAGTGCCTTGATTGTCGAGCTCGTTCTGCCCTGCCTCTTGTGGAGGATTGACTTCAGTAGGTAGCTCCTCTTCAATCTGCTCACCAGCCTCTGCCGGCTCATTTTCGGCATCGGCAAGCATTTCCTCAAATTCCACAAATTCCTCGTCTTCGGCGCCAAAGTCGATTGGCTCTTGCAGCTGCTGCAGCAAGGCCTCTTTTGGCGGATACTCGTAGTTCAGACTCGTGACTAACAGAGTGCCGACAATGCCACCACCCAGCAGCAGCGTGAGAAGTAACGCAAGAAGTTTACTCTTATTGTCGTTATTATCGTTGTCTTTTGCCATTTAATTGCTCTGAAACGTTTACTGCACGGTGACAGTGGTTTTTGGTTGTGAGTTACTAGTGTTAGGTGCAGTGTTAGCGTCGCCAGGCGTGGTAGTAACTGTGGTATTGCCATTGACAACGGGCGCCTGAGTAGCATCGGGCGCAGGTTGTGCAGGCTGATCGGGCTGCTCTGTGGCGACATCGGTTGCCGCTGCAGCGTCGGGAGCTTTGTAGTCGCCCGAGCTAGGCTTAGTTGCGAGCACCACCTTGATGTCAACTTGTGTCCCCATTTCGAGGATTTCAACGATCTTGCCATAGGGCACAGCCTCGTCGGCATGCAATGCGATATATTGTGAAGGGTCGCTATCCTTTACAGCCAGCATAAATCCCCTTAACTCTTCGGGAGATGTCAGCTCCTTGAGGTCGCCTTGAGTTGTTTCGGTGTTTTGCTGGGCAAATATTTTACCGTCCTCGCCAATATAGACGCGTGTATTAGGCTTGATGGCTGTCTGCTGACTGCTTTGCGGCAGATTCACCTCCATCGCCGATGGGAACACAAACGTCGATGTCACCAGGAAGAAGATGAGCAGCAAGAAGATGACGTCGGTCATCGATGCCATGCTGAACATCGACAGTGTTTCGTGTTGTCGTTTTAGTGCCATGATTGTTGTGTTTTTTTACTTCTTGGCAGGCTCATTGAGCAGATCCATAAACTCCATAGTGCTACGCTCGAGGCGGGTCATGATTTTGTTCACGCGCGAAGTGAGGTAATTATAGGCAAACAGTGCCAAAATACCCACTACAAGACCTGCGACGGTGGTCACGAGGGCCTCATAGATACCGCTGGCGAGAAGGCTCACGTTGCTGTTCTGGCCAGCACTGGCAAGTTGATAGAACGCCCGCACCATACCGGTAACAGTTCCCAAAAAACCAATCATGGGCGCTCCAGCAGCAGTGGTGGCGAGCCAGTTGAAGCCCTTCTCCATCTTTGCAATTTCCATGTTGCCCACATTCTCGATAGCCACGAGCACATCGTTCATGGGACGGCCAATGCGGCTCACACCCTTCTCTATCATACGGGAATAGGGAGTGTTAGTTGTTTCGCAAAGCTGCTTCGCCTCGTCAATCTTGCCAGATTGAATCAAGTTTTTGATTTGCTGCATGAAGTTGTCGTCGGCTTTAGTTACCCTACTGGTAGCGAAGAGTCGCTCAAAGAAGATGTAGATGCTCACGAGCAGCAACAATGCCAGCGGAATCATTAGCCATCCGCCTTTCAAAGTGAGATCCCATACCGATAGTGACTGGGCGCCCTGCGCACCCTGCGCTGCCGTCTCAGCGGCAAGTATCACGTTTAATAATGTCATGATGATTGTGTCTTATTTGGTTAAATTATTATTTTTCGTTTCAATATCTCGTTTTTATTAAGGGGAGAGGGAAGAGTTGAGAGGGGAGAGTGTCGTTAATTCATACTTATTTTTGAATTCTGCATTGAGCATTAAACCAAGCATTTCTGGTAAGCCTTTACTGTTTTCTCAAGTCCCAGATAAAGGGCATCGCTGATGAGAGCGTGGCCTATCGACACTTCGTCGAGGTAAGGCACGTTGTCCTTGAAGAACTTGAGATTGAGCAGATTGAGGTCGTGACCAGCGTTCAGACCCAGCCCCACTTCATGCGCCACTTGAGCTGCCTTTGTGTAAGGAGCAACTGCCTGGTCGGGAGAGGTGGAGAACATCTGGGCGAAGGGGCCTGTGTAAAGCTCTACCCTATCGGCACCCGCCTCTGCAGCCTGACGCACACGCTCCTCGGTGGCATCGACAAAGATGCTTACCCTGATTCCCGCCTCCTTGAGTTGAGCTACCACAGTCTTGAGGAAGTCCATATTCTCGGCTACGGGCCATCCTTGCGAAGAAGTAAGAACACTGGGGGCATCGGGCACCAGTGTAGCCTGATGAGGGCGTACCTCAAGCACCATATCCATGAATCGCTTGTCGGGGAAACCCTCGATGTTGAACTCGGTGTGCAACGCAGGCTTGAGTTCATAGACATCGGATCGACGAATGTGACGCTCGTCGGGACGTGGATGCACGGTGATGCCGTCGGCGCCAAATCGCTCAATATCGAGAGCTACTTGCAGCACGTTGGGCAGATTGCCTCCACGGGCGTTGCGCAAGGTAGCGACCTTATTTACATTTACACTCAGATTTACCATAAAACTTAGCTAAGTAAATTTATAACGTGTTGTTTTCTCATATTAGTGCATAAATGTGAGCAAAAATTATTAATTTTGCCGTCTGATATGAGATATCACAATTATTGTGATACAAAAGTAGAAGATATTGGTGAGAAATAAAAACAAAATAGCACTTTACAAAGTTTTTTCAACGTTTTTCACACATTTACGGCCATTATGGTGGCAAAAACACCGCATTCGTTATGGACATAGCACTTTTTGGAAATAGTTATCAAGAGAAGTATAAAGACCAGTTGAGCGACCTCATCGCTTTCTTGCAGAAGGAGGACGAGTTCACGCTAATGGTGGAGCGCGACTTCGCACGATATCTCAGGTCACTGGGAATTAGCGTAGATCAGGAGTGGGAATTCGACCGCAAAACCTTTCAGGGAGCAGCACTAGCGGTGAGCATAGGCGGCGATGGAACTATGCTGAGAAATGCCGCACGACTGGCAGCGCACAACACGCCTGTGGTGGGCATCAACTCGGGGCATCTGGGCTACCTCACCGCTGGACGCATCAACGAGGCAAGCCACATCATTGAGATGATAGCCCGTGGCGAGTGCCGACGTGAACAGCGCACCATGTTGCAGTTACTGGAGATTGACGGCAAGCCCTGCGACGATGTGGTAGCGCTCAACGAGATAGCCATCTTGCGTCAAGACACCACCTCGATGATTTCCATCCCCACTACCATCAATGGCACTATGCTCACCACCTACAAGGGTGACGGTCTGGTGATTAGCACCCCCACAGGTTCAACTGCTTATAACATGAGCGTGGGCGGGCCCATCATCAACCCCTCGACGAGTTGCCTGGTGCTCTCCCCTATCTCGCCTCACTCGCTCACTATGCGACCCATTGTTGTAAACGAAGATTCTTTGATAGAAGTCACCATCAACACTCGGGCGAAGTGGATTCAGGTGAGTGTCGATGGCATGGCGATGACACTGCCTAGCGGCACCACAGTGAAGATAGCGTGCGCCCCCTACCGCCTCACCGTGCTCCAAAAACACGACCACAACTTCGCCAACGCTCTTCGCGAGAAACTCCTCTGGGGCGCAGACCAGAGATAGCAGTTAATAGTTCATAGTTTAGGGTTATTCTTGCCATCTATTCTTATCAACTATGTTTTATCTCGACGACAAGGAATTTGGGAAGGTGTTTATTACGATGCGCAGCAATATGCGCAATATCACTATGCGATGGAAGGGTGGCAGTCTATATATGAATGTGCCTCTTGGCACCCAGAAGGAGCATCTAGAGAAGGTGCTCAACGAAATGCGACCTAAACTGCGACAGAGTCAGACTAAAAACGAACTCTCCTACCACATCGGACAGGAGATAGAGTGCTACGGCTTCAAAATCGTGATTGGCGAGCAAACCAAGTTTCACGATAGGATAATTTTCAGCAAGAACGATAATGTGGTGATTGCCAGCGTGCCTCATGGCATTGACCTCACCACCCACAGCAGTAAGGAATGGGTCTCTAAAGCGCTAAAAACAGTGGCTCGCAACGAAGCCACAAGGCTGCTGCCGCTGGCACAGAGCGTAGCAGCACGGCTAGGCGTGGCACCAGAGCGTTTTGAGATAGGGCGCGGGTTGCGCAAACTGGGTCACTGCACACCAAAACGTGTCATCCAGCTCTCGGCAAACCTCGTGTTTCTGCCCGAAGACCTTATTGAATACATTATCTGTCACGAACTTGCCCACCTCACCCACATGAACCACTCACCACAATTCCACGCATTGGTAAACAAATACGTCAACGGACAAGAAAAAGCCCTCGAACGTAAGTTGAGAGCTTTTCAATGGCCTGTGATAAGATAGCTATTTTTTGTTCAAAGAGACATTAGCCTTTACATAGTGCACATGCCGTCCCATTCTAGGAGGTCGCCACGCACGTATCCCACTTTGCCGTTGACTTTTACTTTGTACCAGCCATTCACTTTACCAAGGCAATTGTAGCAATCGGGCATGTATCCAGCGGGATCAGGAATTTGTGTCACTACTGGTGAACTCTTTGTGGGTCTCTGGCGCACATTTAGAGGTCCAGTGTGGGTTTGGTCGTAATACACAATGCCTTGTCCATTGGCAGCGCTGAAAGTAACCACGCGGTGTCCCTTTTTCGGAACGCTGCAAACATCTTGAACAGTCACAGTATAAGTCTTGCTGTTGGTTTTCACATATCGTCCCACAGCTTCACCACGACTGTCAACAACCATTTTCATGCTCTGCGCGTGTATCACGCCAAAACTCACGAGCATAATTGCTAAAACTAAAAATTTCTTCATGACTTTAAGTTTTTATTATTCAGATAACAAGTATAATCATAAAAAAGGAAACATGATAAACGCAACACACTATGAGGAAAATCAATGTGCGTCGAGCCAGTTGCTTGCAGTGCCATGGCTTGCGGTGAGATGGACGCGGCCATGGTAAGCGTTTTCCATCTCGGTGACAACTATTTGTGTCACTTTCTCAAGTTCTGATGGAATCACGTCGAAGTTCAACTCGTCATGCACTTGAAGTATCATTTTTGAACGAATGCCTTCCTCTTCAAAGCGGCGACTGATGGCTATCATAGCAATCTTGATGACATCGGCTGCGGTGCCCTGGATGGGGGCGTTAACGGCATTACGCTCACTGAAACTGCGCACCACAGCATTGCGCGAGTTGATATCGGGCAACATGCGTCGGCGACCAAAGAGAGTGGTGACATAACCTTTCTCGCGTGCTTGAGCCACACTCCTATCTATGTATTCCTTTACCTTGGGGAAGGTCTCAAAATATCCGTCAATCAACATCTTAGCCTCGCTGCGAGGAATGTTGAGGCGCTGACTCAACCCGAACGCCGATATGCCGTAGAGGATGCCGAAGTTGGCTGTTTTAGCCTTGCGGCGCTGGTCACCAGTAACCTTGTCGAGGTCCTCGTGATAGATTTTAGCGGCAGTGATAGTGTGGATATCTTCATCTTTAGCGAAGGCGTCGAGCATAGTGCTGTCGTTGCTCAGGTCAGCGACAAGACGCAGCTCAATCTGCGAATAGTCGGCACTGAAAAACACGTTGCCGTCGGCAGGTATGAAGGCGCGGCGTATCTCCTTGCCATCATCGCTGCGCACTGGGATATTTTGCAGGTTGGGATTTACCGATGACAGGCGGCCTGTAGCTGTAACAGTCTGGTTGTAGGTGGTGTGTATGCGCCCTGTGCGCAGGTTCACGAGTGCTGGCAGTGCATTGACATAAGTGGAGAGGAGTTTGCGCAATCCTCTAAGTTCCAAAATCTTATCAACCAACGGATGGCGGTCGCGAAGTTTCATCAGCACCTCCTCAGTTGTGGAGTATTGGCCTGTCTTGGTCTTTTTGGCTTTAGCGTCAATTTTCAGATGGCCAAAAAGCACCTCGCCCACCTGCGCTGGCGATGCGGTATTGAACTCCATGCCAGCCAGCTTGTGGCACTCACGGTCGAGGGCATCGACCTGCTCGGTGAGTTTTACCGAGTACTCGGCAAGCGCTTTCTCGTCGATGCGCGCGCCCGCCAACTCCATACCTGCCAACACTCGCACGAGCGGCATCTCAATGTCGGTGAGCAGATGAGTCATACCGTTATCTTCCAAACGTTTGTCGAGTACGGGTTTCAGAGCGAGCGCCAAATCGGCCATCTCGCACGCCCAGTTTATCAGCTTTGCAGGCTTGACGTCGGCAAACTTCTTCTGCTTCTTGCCCTTTGTTCCTATCAGGCTCTCCACATTGATAGCCTGATAATTGAGTAACTCCTCAGCGATGAGACGGGTACTATGACTGCGCTCAGGCTGGAGCAGATAGTGTGCAACGGCGATGTCGTAGTAGTCGCCACGGTAGTTGATGCCCACATTGCTGAGCATCACGATGTCGCGCTTGATGTCGTTACTTACCAGCTGCACCTTACCGTCAAAGAGCGGCGACACGGCACTCATCATCCACCCCATGTCGTCTAGTGGCATAAAGGCGGCATGATAGCGCTCGCTGCTAACTGCCACGCCCACGAGGTGAGCGCGCATTGCCTCCTCGCCATCGGCCACAAGGCACACGCCCACTGGTTTGCCATCGGCAACGAGTTTCTTCACAAGTTGTGCAGCCTCGCTGTCGTCGGCAACGAGACGGTAGTCATGCTCGTGTGAGTCGATGTTGTCCATCTCCACAATCTCAGGTTGAAGCAGAGCGATATCCTTGGTGTCGAGTGCATCGAAGAGCGACGGCTGCCCTGGGTTCTTCTTGGGGTGGTTCACAATCTCAAGCTCGGCTCTCGACACATCTTTCAGGGCTTCGGCAGGTGCAGGAGCGTTTTTCACACCCACATTAGCCTCACCATGCTCAATGATGCGTACTGCCAAAGTGCGGAATTCCAATTCCTTAAAGACCTTAGCCAAAGAATGCATATTGGCAGGCTTGCGGCGAAGCAATTCCTCGTCCCATTCGACTGGCACATCGGTCTTGATGGTGGCAAGGAACTTCGAGAACTTGATTTGCTCCACATTCTCGGTGACCTTGCGATGCAAAGCACCTTTAAGTTGGTCGGTATTAGCGAGAAGGTTCTCTACCGAGCCAAACTCGCGGACGAGCTTCTTGGCAGTCACCTCTCCCACTCCAGGACAACCAGGGATATTGTCAACGGCATCTCCCTGAAGAGCCAGCAAGTCAATGACTTGAGATGGACTAGTAAAACCATATTTGGCATTTATCTCCTTGATGCCTAGGATTTCAGCCTCACCGCCTTTGCGCGCAGGATGGTAAATTTTCACCTTCTCGTTGACGAGCTGCCCAAAGTCCTTATCGGGGGTCATCATGTAGGTATCAAAGCCTTTTTCGCCAGCCATATACGCTAGGGTGCCTATCACGTCGTCGGCCTCATAGCCTGGCACCTCTATCACAGGGATGTTGTAGGCCTCGATGATGCGCTTGATGTAGGGCACAGCGAGCTTGATGTCTTCGGGAGTCTCATCACGGTTGGCTTTATATTCTTTATATGCTTCATGGCGGAAGGTGCCGCCTGGAGGGTCAAAGCACACAGCAACGTGCGTGGGCTGTTCCTTCTTGAGGACATCTTGCAGCGAGTTGACAAACCCGAAGATTGCCGACGTGTTAAGACCTCCCGACGTAAACCGCGGGTTGCGCATCAGCGCATAATAAGCCCTGAAAATCAATGCGTAAGCATCAAGGAGAAAAAGCTTCATAATAAGTTCATAGTTAAGAGTTAAGAGTTCAAAGTTATAAGTTCAGAGCAAACAGTTCAGAGCAAATAAAAACTATGAACTCTGAACTATAAACTGTGAACTTTTAAAACACCTTCTTGTCGGTGCCGGTGAAGGACTGGAAGAGGGCGTTGGCGAGGCTTGAAGCGCCGATGCGGAAATAGCGGTTGTCGAGCCATTTCTCGCCGAGCACTTCTTTCACTATGGTATAGTACTTAACTGCATCCTCGGTAGAGCGAATACCACCAGCAGCCTTGAAACCAACCATCACGCCGTGCTTCTCATAATACTCCTTTATGCACTGGCACATAACATAGGCAGCCTCAAGCGAAGCGCCTGGATACATCTTGCCAGTAGAGGTCTTGATGAAATCAGCTCCCGAGTACATCGCCAGAATCGAAGCCTTCTTGATGCTGGCGGCAGTCTCCAGACAGCCAGTCTCGAGTATCACCTTGAGCATCTTGCCATGGCATGCGTGCTTAATCTCGCTGATTTCGTCGCACAACTCCTCATAGGCCTCATCAAGGAAGTAGCCCATGTTGATGACGATATCCACCTCGTCGGCGCCGTCGGCAACGGCAAGAGCGGTCTCGGCAATTTTGGTCTCCAGGTGAGCCTGCGAAGCGGGGAAGCTGGCGCTGCACACAACCACATCCACGTCGCTTACCTCAAGGTTAGCGCGTACTACCTGAGCGAAATTGCTATACACGCAGATTCCAGCCACGTTCTTATATTCAGGGTAGTTGCGCCAATATTCGTTCACCTTTTGGGTGAAAGCTGCCACGCTGCGCTCGCTATCGGTAGTGCTCAATGTGGTGAGGTCCACCGTGTTAAGCAGGAACTCCTGTACCTCGCGAGTGTTATTCTCGGCGGCGTGCTCCTCAATGATTTTTGCCACTTCGGCCTTCACCTTAGCGTCGTCTTCAATCACATTGCTGCCGTTGATAGCAGCTAAATACTTGTTTTGGTTAATTTGTTCAGCCATAGTTTTTATAGTTTTGAGTTATCAGTTATCAGTCTTTGCCACTCCTTGTAGACGCTTCGCTTAAAAATTTAAGCGCGTAGCGCGCCCATTGGAGAATCTAACGATTTATTTTATCGTTCTCGAGGTGCCGAGAAGCATCGCGCTGGGTTTTCTTGGCGAAGTTGCGTTCGAGGGCGGCGTCGAGGTCCACGCCAGTCTGATTGGCGAGGCACATCACAACCCACATAACATCGGCGAGTTCGTCACCCAGGTCTTTGCCCTCGTCACTGGGTTTGCACGACTGCTCGCCATAACGACGCGCTATGATGCGTGCCACCTCGCCCACTTCCTCACTGAGTATCGCCATATTGGTCAACTCATTGAAGTAGCGCACCCCGTAGGTCTTTATCCACTGGTCCACTCGCTCCTGCGCCTCTTGTATAGTCATCAGTTGTCAGTTTTGTAGGGACAAGGCCTGCCTTGTCCGCCCTGTTATCAGTTGTCAGAAATCAGTTACCCATTGTCAGATTTTACCTCTGAGTTCTAATATCTGATTTCTGACTTAATATCATATCTACTTAACGACCTTCGCTGCCGAGGTGGTGCCATCGCTATAGGTAGTCACTTTGATGGCTATGCCAGTAGGATTTGCAATCTCCTGTCCTGCCATGTTGTAATAACGTTCGGCTACAACTGTCTTTCCCGCCTGCACGCCCTCGATACTAGATGGAATAACCTCAAGATATACTATATCTGACGAGTTGCGCACACCGTCAACAGTATAATGAGTCTGTATTCCTATACGCCAGTTGAGCAGCGGATTGTCGCCATCGTTGGTGCGGTAGAAGTAAACACGACGCAGATAGAAGTCTTCGCCACTGAAACCATAGGGAATCTCGGTCATGTCCTCGTCGAAGCCATTGGCTGCGCCATAGGTCGCTGCATCAAATGTAAACAACTGGTCATTGTCGGTATAGATGCTGTAGGTCACAAGGTCGGCATGTAGCTGATTTCCATCAACATCAAGCAGGTTAATATTAAAGTCAAATCGTGTGTATCCACTCTCATTGCCGCAGTCGAAGAACTCCAGAGCTTCGGGATTGGCGGGAACAGCAGGGACAGCATCGCTAAGTGGAGTAAAGGTCGTGCCCCACTCAAGGGTTGCAATTGACGCGTCATCGCTCCAAATGCCTGCCAGACCGTGTGCCAGGAGGTTGTTAGGATAGTCGGCAGAAGCATCACCTTCAGAGCCAACTAAGGTAATGGTGCCATTCTGAGCATCTATAGCATAGGTCACAGATTCAACACCTTCTTCAGGCTCAAACATGAGCCAATAAAAATCATCGCCTAAGTCTATCAAAGTGGTCTCTCCCCATGCCAGAATCAAACCATAATCGTAAGTATCGTTGTAGGCCACATATTGTCCTAGGGGAACTGTGATTGTTGTGCCATCGTCCGACAACTCGCCCTGTACCCACACTCCGGTGCCCTCGCCATAGGCCAGAGGATCGAGAAGATATACTGTCTTATTGTCGTCGGCATAAGTAATCTTCATCTGTCCTGTTTGCTGCTGGGCTTCGTATCCATAGAGACTTACAGTCAAATACTCGCCAGTGCGGGTGTAGGACACTACGTTTCCCTCGGGTTGCTCAGTGATAATCTCCACATTTGCAGTTGCTTTACCTGGTTTGCCCATATAGTGGACAGTTTGGGCACCCATAAAAATTGCCATAGGCGCCAAAATGGTCAAAAGTAATATTTTCTTCATAATATTTCTAAATGCCGCAGCACCTTGGTTTAATTAGAGGTTTCTTAGAGATTCTGCCATATTTGATTTTTACTTATCCCAGTGCTGCATTTCAAGAAAAGAAAATCATCAATGACATTGCAAAAGTAATTATAAAAACTGAGAAAAACACTTCATAAGGAGTAATTTTTCAAAATTGTGCGTTGATAAGCTAATTAGTTGGCTTAAAATAGACCAAGCGCAAGAAAATTGTGAATTAATAAATTACTCCCGCAACTTTGAGTCGATGATGATTGTCACGGGGCCGTCGTTGATAAGCGACACCTGCATCTCGGCACCAAACACGCCACGTTTCACCTCTTTTCCCATCAGTTGCTCCACCTCCTTGCAATAGAGCTCATAGA
The DNA here is from genome assembly GCA_017618355.1 of Muribaculaceae bacterium. Taxonomy (GTDB): domain Bacteria; phylum Bacteroidota; class Bacteroidia; order Bacteroidales; family Muribaculaceae; genus Sodaliphilus. The sequence goes on along the minus strand of JAFZUL010000105.1, from coordinate 9,890 downwards.
GGGGAACGGCGAGCTCATGGCCAGCGGCATGTATGTAGCTAGGGCGGTTACCCTTCTTGGTGCTTGCATTGAGGGTAAACTGGCTCACAGCCAGCACCTCTCCGCCAGCGTCGAGGATGTTGCGGTTCATTACGCCAGCTTCATCGTCAAAGACGCGCAAGTTCACCGTCTTCTGTGCTAGCCATTTCACGTCGTCGGCAGTATCGCCTTCGCGCACACCCACCAGCACCATAAAGCCTCCCGCTATTGCACTGTGCACCTCCCCGCCAATGGCGACCGACGCCTCTGTCACTCGTTGTATTACTATTCTCATATCAGTATTCAGTTATGTAGGGACAAGGCAAGCCTTGTCCGCTAAGTTATCAGATGCAAAATTACTATTTTTTTCAGAGATTCAGAAACATGAACATAAGAATTATGTGAAATTGTTTTGGTTGATATTTGGCACGTTTTTTGCATTTATTGTTGTGAAAAGACATGATTTTTGCCGATTATATTGATGGTGTGTGATTTTTTTACTAATTTTACGCACTTTATTAAGAGCACGAAGTTATTCATTAAAAAAATATATAGCTATGATTGAGTATTTTAGCAGCCACTTATGGCAGTTTTGGACGCTGGTAGGCTTCATCTGCCTGATTTTGGAGTTAACCTCTGGCGACTTCTTCATTATGTGTTTCTCGATAGGCGCTTTTGTAACAGCAATAGCCTCCACGTTTGTGCCAAGTTTCACGGTGCAGATTATCATTTTTGCTGTGGCTTCGCTGCTGTGCCTGCTATTCGTCAGACCACTGGCGCTCAAGTATCTCCACCGCAAGGGCGAAGACCGTCCCAGCAATGTCGATGCCATGATAGGCCGCAAGGGAGTGGTCACCGACGCCATCCCCGCCGACGGCTATGGCCGCGTGAAGATTGACGGCGACTCGTGGAAGGCCTGTGGCGAGAACGACCAACCCATAGCCAAAGACGCCCACGTAGAGGTTGTGTCGATGGCAAGCACCATCATCACCGTGCGAGCACTCTAGCCACCACACGTTAGATGCTCGAAGGGCGCGCTACGCGCTTAAAATTAAATGAAAATTAAAATGAAAATTTTCCTCTGCGAATATGAAATTTTATAATAAATTTTGATTAAATTTTGAGCGAAGCGACCACCACACCTCAAGGAGGTCTCAGAACTATAAACTAAAAACTATAAATTAAAAAAACTTATGGATTCAGGACAAATTTCTCTTATTGTGATTATTGCACTGGTAGTGCTGGTGCTCATTTTCATCAAGAAGAGCATCGTGATCATCTCGCAGAGCGAGACAAAAATCGTGGAGCGACTGGGTAAATACCATGCGACTCTCAAACCCGGTATAAACCTTATCATCCCGTTCATCGACCGAGCCAAGACCATCATCTCGCTTGCCAACGGACGATATGTCTATACCAACAAGATTGACCTTCGCGAGCAGGTCTATGACTTCGACAAGCAGAACGTTATCACCAAGGACAACATCCAGATGCAGATTAACGCGCTGCTCTATTTCCAGATTATGGACCCCTTCAAGGCGGTGTATGAGATCAGCAACCTGCCCAACGCTATCGAGAAACTCACGCAGACCACCCTGCGTAACATCATCGGTGAGCTTGAGCTTGACCAGACACTCACCTCGCGCGACACCATCAACAACAAACTGCGTGCAGTCCTCGATGAGGCTACCGACAAATGGGGCGTGAAAGTGAACCGCGTGGAGCTGCAAGACATCATGCCACCGGCAAGCGTGCTACAAGCTATGGAGAAGCAGATGCAAGCCGAACGCAACAAGCGCGCCACCATCCTCACCAGCGAGGGTGACAAGGCTGCCGTAATCCTACAATCCGAAGGTGAGAAGACATCGGTTATCAACCGCGCCGAGGCTGCCAAGCAGAAGGCTATTCTTGCCGCCGAAGGTGAGGCACAAGCTCGTGTGCGCCGCGCCGAGGCCGAGGCTATCGCCATCGAGAAGGTTACCGAGGCCGTGGGCAAGAGCACCAATCCTGCCAACTATCTCCTTGCCAAGAACTATATCGAGACCCTGCAAACCATCGCCAGCGGTCCAGCCACAAAGACCGTTTACCTCCCCTACGAGGCAAGCAACCTCATGGGCAGCATAGGCGGCATCAAGGATATGTTCAAGATGGGAGACTAACATTCAATGCAGAATGCGGAATGCAGAATTTAAGCGCCTTTCGGGGCGCTTTTTTCTTGCATTCTTGTCGTTGAAGCATTTTATTTCAAGAAAAAATTGTAACTTTGCCCAAAATAATTCACACAACAACTTTCAAAACACTATTATCGCAATGAAAACTGCTTTAAACACTGCTGCGGCACCTGCCGCCATTGGACCTTACAGCCAGGGCATCGCTGCCCAGGGTAAAATGATTTTCCTGTCGGGACAACTCCCCATCGACCCAGCCACTGGAGCATTCCCTGAAGGCGGCATCAAGGAGCAGACACGCCAGTCGCTGCTCAACGCACAAGCCATTCTCAAGAGTGAAGGCCTCGACCTCAACAACGTGGTGAAGACCACCGTACTGCTGAGTGACATCGTCAACTTTGGACCCATGAACGAGGTATATGCCGAATTCTTTGAGCAGCCATTCCCTGCCCGCTCGGCATTCGCCGTGAAAGACCTACCCAAAGGCGCTCTCGTGGAAATTGAGATGATTGCCGTGGAGTAATACTGACCAAAAGACTATACAAGCAACGCATCTGCTCAATTATGAGCAGATGCGTTGTCTTTGTGAATAAAAAATGTCAGCTTCTGTATTTTTTGAACGACAGCGGCAAGTCGCCTATCGTACAAGTCAGTGTCGTGCCGTCAAAGTTTATGTTTGTCACCGCTAGCGTCAAGTCTCTCACTTGCAGCAGCAGTGCTTTGTCGGTCATCAGCCACGTGCCTGAGACAAAAATGCCCAAGCCCTTCTCACCATAGAGGTAGAGCCTTGCCTCGCCGTCTTCTTTCAGATACACCACAAAGTCGCCATCGGCGATAATCTCCTTCACCTTTTGAAGTATCTGGATGTTTTCTTGGGTCAATGTGCCTTCCTGCTGAAGCTGAGCCACCAGCATAGCTTCGAGTTGAACAAGAACCTGAGGATTCTTTTGATATTCCCAGGCTCCCATCAACTGGCTCTTGGGCTCGTCCTTTTCCTTGTCGTCACCACACGAGGTAAACGCCCAGCAGCAAATCATTGCCACAACAAGCACTGCCCAGCCCCAAAGTATGTTTTTTCGCTTCATTTCAACAACTTCGTTTTTTCGTTGTGCAAAATTATAACTTTTAATTCACCCCTTCCTAACAAAAATGCCAAAAAAACACCCACTTGTTAATAACTTTTTGATTTCGCCCAAATGAGAGCAAATACTTCATGAAAAAAGTCATCTTAAATGCGATAGAAACATGTCACACTCCATAGAAAAAACAACAAAAATGCCGAAACAATTTTGCCGTTATCGCGGTTTTCGTTATTTTTGCGAGCAATAACAAAAACTTTATCTTTTTATGACAAGAAACTATAAGAGCCGCGTGCTGATTATGGCATGCTTAGTGCTGGTTGTGACAGTAATGTGCAGTTGCAAGAAGGAAAACAAGCCGTTTAAGGTGAAGGTGGAACTGCAAGGTCTTGGCTCTCAACAGGTAAAAGTGGTATATAGCGGCGCCGACGGTGGCATCGTCGATTACTGGGCTAAATGCGAGAACAACGCCTTTGAGATTGAGGGAACTTGCGCCAATCCCTCGCTGCTCATGGTGTATAATAGAATGAATGTGCCCATTATCAAACTCGTTGTCGCTGGTGGCGACAAGCTTGAGGTGAAGGGCAAAATTCTTGAACCTTATGAACTTGACGTGAAAGGCTCTGAGATGGCAGAGCAGTACAACACCTTTTTGGTCAAGCATAAAACGGAGTATAAATCGGCCAATAGTCAGGCGCTTAACACCGCCATCGAGAACTATGTGAAGGACAACCCCAAGAGCGTTGTCTCTACTGTGCTCGTGCTGCTCGACTACAGCCCTAGCGATGACACCGCAATCGACAAACTATTGGAAAAAATCGACGACAGCGCGAAGCCCGAGTCGCTAGTAGCAAGCTACAGTCTGCTCAAGGCTAGAAGCAAGGAGCCCGCTACAAAAATCACTTCTCTCAACATTTTTGAACAAAGCATTGGCGACTTCCAGATGGCAAGAATCGCTGGCGACAAACCATCGATAATCTTCTTTTGGGACAGGGATTTAGGTATGAATAACCGCAAACAGATTTTCGACGAGCTGAAAATGATTGACCCCTCGCAGGCGCAGGTGATGGATATAAGCATCGACATCGACTCAACAGGATGGTACTACGCAACACACCAACTCGACAGCTCATGGAAGCACTACTGGGTGCCGGGCTCAATGATGAATGGCGAGATTGTGAGCCTTCAGGTGAACACCACCCCCACCATCATCGTAACCGACTCGCTTGGAAACCAGAAATACCGCGGCGCCGACCCCATCAAAGCCCGACAAACGATAGAGAGTTTATATCCAAAACTTTCTTGATTGCTCAGCTTTACGATAATTCCGCTGTTTTATTGCTCGATTGTTCGACTGTTCGATTGCTCGACTGTTCGTTTTCTCCTCAACTTAAAAAACTATGCTAAACAAAATACTTGGTGCAGCGCTGCAGGGAATTGACGCCATCGCCGTCGAGATTGAGGTCTCGGTGGACTGGGGCACTGGCTACGTGCTCGTAGGACTTCCCGATGCGGCAGTGAAAGAGAGTTTTGAGCGTGTGAAATGTGCCATTGCCAATGTGGGCATTAAATTTCCTCACAAAGCGGTGGTAATCAACATGTCGCCTGCCGACATCAAGAAGGAAGGCTCGGCCTATGACCTGCCCATCGCCATTGGCATCCTAGCCAGCGACGAGAAGATTGGCACCGAGAAGCTGGGGCGATACATGATTATGGGCGAACTCTCGCTAGACGGCTCTGTGAAGCCTATCAAGGGCGCGCTGCCCATGGCAATACTCGCTCGTGAGATGCAGCTCGACGGATTTATCCTGCCTCGCCACAACGCCACCGAGGCTGCTGTCGTCAATAACCTCAACGTCTATGGCGTGGACAGCATTACCGAGGTGATTCAGTTCTTCAAAAATGAGATAACTCTTGAGCCCACGGTGGTTGACACCCGTGCCGAGTTTGCACGTGCGCAGGGCGCATTTCCGTTCGATTTCAGCGAGGTTCGAGGCCAGGAACTCGTTAAGCGCGCCTTTGAGGTGGCATGCGCCGGAGGGCACAACATCATGCTCATCGGCTCACCAGGCAGCGGAAAATCGATGATGGCGAAGCGACTGCCGTCAATCCTGCCGCCACTCACGCTCGGAGAAGCACTCGAGACCACCAAAATCCACAGCGTGGCAGGTAAACTCTCACAAGGCACCACCCTACTCTCCGTACGTCCCTACCGGGCACCCCATCATACCATTTCGCCAGTAGCCCTAGTTGGCGGCGGCACTTATCCCACGCCGGGGGAAATTAGTCTGGCTCACAATGGTGTGCTCTTTATAGACGAGTTGCCAGAGTTCAATCGCAGCGTTTTGGAAGTGATGCGGCAGCCGCTTGAAGACCGCCACATTTCGATTAGCCGTGCAAAATACAGTATAGATTATCCCGCCTCGTTTATGCTTGTGGCGTCAATGAATCCGTGCCCTTGCGGCTATTACGGACATCCCACCAAGCAGTGCATCTGCACGCCACATCAGCGGCATCAATATATGAGCAAGATTAGTGGCCCATTGCTAGATAGAATTGATCTGCAAGTGGAGGTTCAGCCGGTGAACTTTGAGCAGATGTCGAGCAAAGCACCAGGCGAGCCAAGCGCGGCAATCAGGGAGAGAGTAATCAAAGCGCGAGCCATCCAGAGCCTGCGCTTCAAGAACCACCCAGGCGTGCACTGCAACGCTCAGATGACAACAGCCCTGCTGCACAAATACGCCGAACCCGACGCCGAAGGAATGGAAAAACTCCGCGAAGCCATCACCAAAATGAACATGAGCGCCCGCGCCTACGACCGCATCCTCAAAGTCGCTCGCACTATCGCCGACCTAGAGGGCAGCATCCAGGTCCGCCAGCACCACATCATGGAAGCCATCGGCTACCGCAACCTCGACAGGAGCAGCTATTTTAATATGTAAGGGCACACAAGCAAGTTCCGTCGAGGTGAGGACGACCTCATCGTCGACGAGAACTCTCAGTGCAGGACTATGCCGTTGCTATGGTTGATGAGTTTTATTGTGCTCCGAGCATTACGTCGTAGACCCTTGTCACATCGGCTGCGGTGATGTTTCCGTCACCATTCTGGTCACCGTTGACGATGTTAGTGGCATCGTTGTTGAGCAAGTAGTCATAGAGGGCAGTGATGTCGGCAGCGGTTACATTGCCGTCGCCGTTGACGTCGCCAGGAATATAGCCTTGAATCTCTTCCCAATTATTATTATTTAAGTGATAAGGAATCCAGCGCTTGCTGCGTGCTTTTGTCACTTGTGACGTGGTGATTTCATTGCCCTCATCCGAGTTGTTCCTCACGAGCACATAAATTTTACCAGTACTGCCCGCTGGAATGGTTCGCAAACTGTTAATCAGGAGTTCCATCGCCGATGTTTTGATTTGGTTACCATTAATTTGCACCAAAGACAACGCATTCAATCCCGACAACGACAGTTGGGGAAGTTGGTTTATGTTACAATAAAGCTCGGTCAATGCCGTACACCCTGACACGTCAAGATTGTACAAAGCATTTTGACGACACTCCAATCTGGTCAGAGATGTGTTGTTGCTGCAATCTAGTAATGTTAAGTTTGGCTTTCCTACAATTTGCAGCGTAGTTAACTTGTTGTTGGAACAATCTAATGCTGTTAAGCTCTGCGGTAATGATGATGATGATATTGAGCTAATCTGGTTCTTTTGGACATCAACTATCGAAATATTATTTGGCAATGATGGCAAAGATGTTAACTTGTTTGAGCCGCAATATAGGTTTTTCAAGGCAGTATTACTCGACACGTTGAGTGAAGTCAAATAGTTGTTTTGACACTCAAGCATGAACATATTAGTGCAATTGGTTACGTAGAGACTTGTCAGGCTATTATTGGTGCAATCCAAACGAGTAATACTATTATTGCTTATGTTTAAAGTTTTCAACGGACTACGATCTTTTATAGTTACCATGCCCGTAAGCAAGTTGTTGGAGCAATCTATAGACTTTATATAATAAGGCAAATTGTCCAACGAGGTGATTCGGTTATTACTGAAATTCAATATTTCCAGCGAATTACACCAATGTAAAACGGATAACGATGTAATCTTGTTGTTTGAGCAGTTAAGAATCTGAAGATAGTCTGGTACTCCATCTAAAGAGGTCAGATTATTGTTGTTGCATATCAGTTCTTTCAGACTTAAAAATTGTTCTAAACCATCCAGACTTGATATAGACTTGTTTGCTATATTCAAGTATGTAAAGTTCATCATTTCGCTAGTCGTCAAATAGCCTTTTGGCTCCAGATACCGCAGATAATCTAATAAGTTTGCGTCGGAAATGTAGTCTGACGTCATTACCACACTTGGTTTGTAATCCGTAATCTGCACCTCATTACCTATAAGGTTGTTGGAACTTAGAAACGCTATTGTTCTATTATAATAATCTATCGGCAAGAGAAAGCCCACGCCACTAGAATTATTTATATTGGTGATGCTGCTGGCATGCACAGTGCTGCTGTTGCCCGGCTTGAATGTAATCTTGGTGCTCATGGTGCTATAGTCGCCAGATCCATAATAGCTAGTTTTATCAAAATTCACATTTTTCAAATGATATAATCTTGGACCATTAGACTGAACGGTGCACTCTTTAATTTTGAATAGAAGATTTTCGGTGCCAGCACCGCCTTTTATGGCACATGCCGAGGAGCTACTATTGGTGTTCGTGATTTTCAATGTGCCATTGCCTTGAAGATTAACATCACCATCCTGTAGCTTCAAGCCAGCATGGCCACTACTTTTAGATATGAATTCAGCGTTACCATAGACATTAATGGTCGTGGTAAGAGTCGTACCACTGAGCTTGCATTTGCAGAGAACAGCATCGGCATCACCGATTGTAAACTTTACTGTGCCATACAAATTTATGGTTAGATTGCCCGACACCTCATCCACGCTGATTCCGTTGTTGCTGCTGCCAGTCTTGGTGTAATCCACATTGGTAATGTTCAGCGTTCGGGTGCTATTGTCATAAGAAACTGTTCCACCCGCAGCAGAGAAGGATGTGGTGCCCGTGATTTTTTGACCACACACATAGATTTTGGTAGCGCTTGCGCTCATCGCCACCATTGCTACAACCAATAAAAGGAGGATTATCTTCTTCATAAACTTGAGGTTTATATTGTTAATTGAACATCTGTTTTCTAAAAACTCATTTTTGTAAATTCAGCAAAGATAATACTTTAAATGCAAATATGCAAAAACATTGAAAAAAATCCTCACGCTCACAAGGCATTGAGCAAGCTCATGCTTTGACTCGCTAAACCGCATTTTTGAATAATGAGTCACAGTATTTAACAAAACTTGGTTGGGGAATATGCAGTAGAAGTTAAGGAACAGCACATGCGTATGTACAACTTTGATTACAAAAAGGCGTGCATGAGCGTAAGGGATTTCACCTACGAAGCCCTAAATTGACCTAATATTCACAAAATCCTATTTTTACTTATCTCCGTCGAATAGTGTCGGAGGTGATTTTTGTCTAATAATTTAATTATCCAAAATTGCAAAAATGGCATTAAGCTACTGAAGCCCAACTAATAATACAGTTTTCGTCCCACATCATAATCGTATACTTGTGCCGTTGCCCTAGTTGGCGGCGGCACTTATCCAACACCCGGGGAAATCAGTCTCGCGCATAATGGGGTGCTCTTTCTTGACGAACTTCCAGAGTTCAATCGCAGCGTACTGGAGGTGATGCGTCAGCCGCTTGAGGATCGCCATATCTCAATCAGCAGAGCAAAATACAGCATAGATTATCCCGCCTCGTTTATGCTTGTGGCATCGATGAATCCGTGCCCATGTGGCTATTACGGACATCCCACCAAGCAGTGCATCTGCACACCGCATCAGCGGCATCAATATATGGGCAAAATCAGCGGTCCTCTTCTTGACCGTATCGACCTACAGGTTGAGGTTCAGCCTGTGAATTTCGACCAAATGTCAAGCAAAGCACCGGGCGAACCGAGCGCAGCAATTAGGGAACGTGTCATCAAGGCCCGCGCCATCCAGAGCCTGCGCTACAAGAACCATCCCGGCATCCACTGCAATGCCCAGATGACAACTGCCCTGCTTCACAAATACGCCGAACCCGACGCCGAAGGAATGGAAAAACTCCGAGAAGCCATCACCAAGATGAACATGAGCGCCCGCGCCTACGACCGCATCCTAAAAGTCGCCCGCACCATCGCCGACCTCGACGGTAGCGTCACCGTCCGCCAGCACCACATCATGGAAGCCATCGGCTACCGCAACCTCGACCGCTCAAGTTACTTCAACATGTGATTTCACTTGTCGCCATAGTGACCTTTTAGGGAAACGACAAATACGGTGATGATTTCATCCTCAATTTTGTAGATCAGTCGCGAACTTTTGTTGATTCTTCGGCTCCAATATCCTTCAAGGTCGCCTCTTAACTGTTCAACTTTGCCTGTGCCCGTTGTGGGATGTTCGCACAATTCCTCAAAAAGTGCGGCAATCTTCAACAGCGTTTTCTTCTGCCCCGATTTGCGCCATTCTTCAAGATGTCGCTCAGCTTCAGGCGTTAGGATAAGTTGGTATCTCA
>JAFZUL010000104.1 GCA_017618355.1 Muribaculaceae bacterium | reverse complement strand
GGGGATTGCGCCATTGTTGATCCAATAAAGAGCTCTCTCGAAATTCAAACTTATTGTAGCAGGATTAGTGTTTGGGTTATACGAACCAATCCTTTCAATAAATCTACCATCTCGTGGTGCCCTGCTATCGGCGATGACAATGGGATAGAACGGATAGTCTTTACGACCATGACGTTGCAGTCTAATTTTTGTTGCCATTTAATAAGTTTTGTTTTGTGCGGCATGCCCTGCACTGAAGGCTACCGCGGTTAATAAAATTTTTTCTCAAAAAGAAAGTGACCTCAGTGGCCACTTCCCTTGGTTGTCCTGGTAGGATTCGAACCCACGCAAACGGAACCAGAATCCGGTGTGCTACCGTTACACCACAGGACATTGCGCTCAATTGCGGTGCAAAATTACTACTTTTTTCCGAACCACCAAAACTTTTTCAATATTTTTTTGAAAAAACATTTTTTGAGGGGATGTGTAGGAGATAACATGGGTCAGACAGTTTGAGAAAATGTCAGAAAATGTCAGACAAGTCGGACAGGGGACTCATTATGCATTAAGCATCAAGCATTGGCTAATGAACTCGCCGTTGGGCATGTCGTAGGGGAGCCAGTGGATGGGGGTGCCGCGGCGTTCCATGCCTCGGAACCAGGTCATCTGGCGCTTGGCGAACTGGTGGATGGCGGTCTCGAGTTGGGTGAACATCTCATCGTAAGTGAGCTGACCGATTACGTGGAGTGTGATGTATTTGTATTCCAGACCGTAATAAATCAGGTCTTCGGGCGCTACCCCACCCTCTATGAGCAGGCGCACCTCGTCAATCATGCCAGCCTCAAGGCGAGCCTTTAGGCGCTCGGTTATGCGACGGCGGCGCGTGTCACGGTCTATGTCGATGCCAATTACCACCGCATCGGTGAGCGGATGAGGCTCAGTTTGCGCTTTCAGGTGCGGATTGTCGTGATAATACATGGCTATCTCAATGGCACGGATGGCGCGTTTACAAGTGTCAATGTCGCTGTTGTTGCGCAGCGTCTTGTAGCGCTTCAATATCTCCGTGAGTTCGTCTAGGCTCTTGGTAGACAGTTCCTCTCGCAGCTCTCGATTCTCGGGTACTGGGGGTAGCTGTATACCCTTGACCACGCTCTCGACATACATCCCTGTGCCTCCGCACAAGATTACTGGCTTGCCGCGGCTAGTGATATCGTCGTAGCACACCTGATAATCGCGCAGATACTCGTAGAGGTTGTACTTATAGCCCGCTTCGCAGATGTCAATCATGTGGTAAGGCACGTCACCATACTCGTCGAGGTCCTTGCCTGTGCCAAGGTCCATGCCACGGTAGAGCTGGCGAGAGTCGGCGCTGATGATTTCGCCGCCTATCGCCTGAGCAAGAGCCACCGCCTTGCCTGTCTTTCCCGATGCCGTTGGTCCTGTGATGACGAACATGTCCGTTTATCGTTTATCGTATTTCGTTTATCGTTAATTATTTTTTTCGTTTATCGTTTTAGGTGTTGGTCGAAGAAGTTAAGGACTCGCTGGTAGAGGGGGAGGCGGATGCCGCAGCCGTTGATGCTGTGGTTCATATTGGGATAGACCATCATCTCAAACTGCTGGTTTTCGCTGTGGAGTTTGGCGATATACTGCATGGAGTTGACGATGCGTACATTATCGTCGGCGCTGCCGAACATGATGAGCAGTTTGCCTTTGAGCTTGTCGGTGAGGTCAAGCGGCGCATAGTTGTATCCATCGGGGTTCTCCTGCGGAGTGAGCATGAAGCGCTCGGTGTAGATGCTGTCGTAGAACTTCCACGAAGTGACAGGGGCGATTGCCACACCACAGGCATAATGGCTGTCGTCCTGCGACATAGCCATGAGCGATTCAAAGCCGCCGAAGCTCCATCCCCAAATGCCGATGCGGTCGGCATCAACATAAGGCTGCTCAGCCATGTAGCGTGCAGCAGCGAGCTGGTCTTCGGTCTCGTAGCGACCCAGATTGAGATATATGGCCTTAAGGAACGCCTTGCCCTGGCCGCCTGTGCCGCGTCCATCAACGCAGGCGATTACATATCCCTGCATGGCGAAATATTCCTCCCACTCCATCTTCCACTTGTTGAGCACCTGCTGCGAGTTGGGGCCGCTGTACTGCGACATGATGCATGGGTATTTCTTCGAGGGATCGAAATCCACAGGTTTGATGATGTAGCCATTCATGCGGTCGCCGTTATCGTTAAGCATAGTGAAGAACTCGCGGCGGGGAATCTCGGGCGAGGTATATTTCTTGGCATACTCCTCGTTGAGCTGCAGGTCGCGCACGCGCTTGCCGTCGATGCTGTAGAGCACGAACTGGTCGGGCGTGGTGGCGTCGCTGAAACGGCGAATGTAGTAGGTGAAATCGCTGTTGAACGAAGCGCCATAGGTGCCGTTGCCGTCAACCAACTCCTTTACCTCGCCAGTGACATCGTTGGCGCAGCGCAGCGTGCGGTTGAGCGCGCCTTTGTTGGTCTGGAAGTAGAACAGCTTTTTTGCCTCATCGTAGCCGTAATAGGCGGTCACGTCATAGTTTCCGCTCGAAATCTGCTTCAGGAGTTTGCCTGAGTAGTCATATTTATAGAGATGCGTGCGGCCGTCGCGGTTGCTCTTCACCACAAAGAAGCCGTCGTAGTATTTTACGCCGGTAACCACGTCCTCGTCAATCCACATATCGCTCTGCTCGTCATAAACCTCCTCGTAATTACCGATGGCGGGGTTAACAGCATAGATATTCATGTGAGTCTGGGCACGGTTCTCCTTGACCACCATCAAGTGGGGATTTGACTGCTTGTCAAACTGGATGCTGGGCACATAGTCGTCCTCGGCTATCGGCAGCTCTATCTTTTTGAGCTCGCCCCTCTCAGTGTCGTAGCAATATACGCTCACCACTGAGTTATGCTCGCCAGCAGCCGGATATTTGTAGTCATAGCGTCCCGGGTGGATGGAATAGTCAGTATTTGGTCGGCACTCGCCTTCGTAGAGCTCCATAGAGCACATGGGCACTTGCGACTCATCAAAACGTATGAAAGCCAGGTAACGGCCGTCAGCGCTCCAAGTGAATGTGTTGAGCACGCCAAACTCCTCTTGATACACCCAGTCGGGTACAGCGTTGATTATTTCGTTCTTCTTGCCGTCAGTAGTAATTTTATCAGTATCGACTATTCTATTAGCAACACCAACACTTACCTCTTTCGGAGGAGAAAGCAGATACCTGACATACACATTGTTGTCCTTTACATAGGCAATCTTGCTGCCATCGGGAGAGAGGGTGGCGATTTCCTCACCACCAGCTTCTGAGAGGCGCTCTAGCTTATTTTCTTTTATATTATAAATATAGTGGTTGGCCGTGAATGAGTATCGATAGATATACCTACTGCCCTCCCAGAGCAGGATGCTCTTCTCGTCGCTCGACATGGTGTAGCCGTCCCAAGCCTTAATGGAATTGTCGGGGATTTTTGCATTATCAAAGAAGGTAGTCACATCTTTCTCCTTCTTGTAGCTATAGCGTTTTATCATCGTGCCCTCGTTGTTGAACTGGTAGTAATAGCGTCCATCAAGGGCGGGCTGACTGGAAGGTATTCCCTTCACGCGCACTCCAGAGAGCACAAAGTCGTCCAACTCAAAAGCATTCGCCGCCGAGCAGCACAGCACAGCAGTAATCACAGGTAAAATGTATTTCTTCATATCGATATTTGGTGTTAGTTTTCTGTTTGCAAAAGTAGTACTTTTTTTTCAATCTCACGCAAAAAACTCAAAAGGTTTATCACAGTCCCACAAAAAGAGCCCGCACGTGGCTCGAGATGAGCAATGCGAGCTTTTAGGGGGGAATATTCTCTTGAATTATGCTATTTCTGGGCAACGCGCACGGGCCGAACACAATGCCCGATGCGCCGATCCGCCACGTAGTTCGAGCCTACAATAGGCGAGTCGCTGAAACGCAGGCAGTAGGCTTCGTAAGGAGTTGTGGTATAAAGCGATCTCGACCAATAGTATCCTTTTTCGCCAGCACCGCTAAGATTGTCGCCGAGGCGAGCACCCGCCGCTGGAAAGAACAACGTCGCGCCATTGCCACTAGTGAACAGCCAGCCGTAAACGCCATTTTGCGTCGTCCACTCACTGCTGCAGTTATCAATCAACTCTTTAAATTGCTCTTTAGACGGAATTTTCCACTCAGCCCCCCAATTCACACGTGCGGCATCGTCATCAAGTTCAAGCTCTGTCTTGTCATCTACAAAACCATTGTTGCCATATGAGCTGTCGGTGCAGTATTTTGTCAATTTACTTTTGCTGCCGTTGCACCACTGATAGGTACTAAAGGTATAGTCGTCCTTAGGAGCTGTCTCGCCCCAAGCGAAATAGTCGCCGTAGTCCTCAGGGCTGTTTGCGCCAATGTTCATCGTCGCCCACAGCGTGCCACTTGGAAGACCGAGATCTACATAGGTATGCTCTACTGGGGGCTGATAGTTGCCAAGCAGCACATCATAAACAGCCGTGACATCGACCGAAGTGACATATCCATCACCGTTTACATCAAGCCTATAAAGAGGGAATGTCTCGTCACCATTAAGCAGATAATTATAAATTGCGGTAATATCGGCACTGGTAACCTCACCGTCACCATTTACGTCGCCATAAACCACGACTGTGCTGACAGGCCTTATCTCCACATGACCGTTCCACAGACTGCCATTAACAGTCACGCCGTCTGTGCCAGGCACACCGCCAAATGGCGAGTCCACATAGCAATTCTCAAGGATTAGTTCATCCTCAACCAAGAGGCAATCGGCAATCACTATGGCATTTTCTATAGTAAGTTGCTCTGTGCGCAGGTCGCTTGTATTGCTCAGAATATTCCTGGCGGCCACAGAGCAATCCTTGATGCGTGACATCGTCTTATTGTGCGTGTTATTCTTAAACGCGCTCAAGAATATGTCACCGTCACAAATGAGCACTCCTGAGCCCATAATGGTAAAGCCATCGGACTCGTTCAAGAAGATTGCATTTCCTTCGTCCTTAGCGACAAGGGCGCTGATGCCCTCAAGCTTAATTATCAGACCCGCAGGTGCCGACATGTCGTTTGTGATTGGGTAAACATCGCCTTCTAAGTCTGAGACATTGACAGAGGCATTCCTGAGCGTCAGGGTATTAGTGCCATAGTCGTAGGCTACTGTGCCGCTTATACCAGGGCCGGTGATGTTGCTCGCATTGGAGCTTGTCACCCTAACACCAGCGACAGCGAGCTTATAGTCGGTGGCGAGAGTCACCTCAGTTGCAGGAGTTATGAAGTCATGGGGTTCATCTTGTGCATCATAGTAGATGGCATCATTAAAATTGATGACACCAGGACCCGTGAAGTCCTCAGGTGCTTTGAATTTAACTTTAACTATTGGTCCATTATAATCAGTTATCAACGCATCATCATGACTAACCACATAGACAGTAAGTTTACCTCCTGTATAGCCTTTCATAATAGTGTAATTGGCTAAAGCAGGAGAGTCACACAAAGTGATATCGGGCCATCCCTCACTGTCGGTTGCTACAGATAATCCATCAGTCATGACCAATTTGAAATCAATATCATTAATAGGCTCCCCGGCGTTAAGATTGACGTAAACATCTTTTTCTTCACCTTTAGCAATTGCGAAATCATCAATCCACAATGTGTTGTTTGTGGCATTAAGCCCCAAGCCAAAAATCAATGACAAAAATGTCAATAGTAGTTTTTTTCTCATTACAAATGAAGTTATCAGTTAATAGTATTTAGTTCTTTGTTGAAAGGAATTAAAGGAGTTAAAGGAGTCAAGTTGTGCATTATGAATTGTGCATTATGCATTATGCATTAAGTTTTAGTTGTTCAGCAGTACGGTATAAACTGCGGTCACATCGGCTGCGGTGATGTTATTGTCGCCGGTTTGGTCGCCATTGACGAGGTGGGTGGTGTCGTTATTGAGCAAGTAGTCGTAGAGAGCTGTAACATCGGCTGCTGTCACGATGCCGTCGCCGTTCACGTCGCCGGGAATTCCTCCAGTTCCACTCAGGTTGGTGTAGATGGTGGTTGCACCGCCAGTTTGGCTGGTGGGAACCTTAAGATAAGCATAACCACGATTGAAGGAGGTGCTGGTAGTGATTTTGTCAAACTGAGGCTTATTGGTGTTGAGCTTGAAGTAGCTTGTTGTGCTGTTGGAGTTCACAGTCTGCGATGAACCAGTTACCACGACCATCCATGATGAAGTGGAACCTGTCCCGTAATCAAGCCGATAGTAGGTGCCTACTTCGCCGTGCACCACAGCACCATTTCCATATGTAAGATTAGTAACTTTGCTCAGAGTAGCCTTTTTATTGTTTTGATTGTATTCACTAACGACATAGGCATCTAAGCCTGAAATGCCCTGGAATTTGATGTCCTTCACGCAGGCAAATGACTGCCATTCGCTGTCAAGCAATAGATGTGGGAATACTTTATTGCCATAAGCTGCAAAGTCGCTTAATCGTCGGTAATCAACCCAGCATTTGAAGTCGCTGGCATTTTGTCCAAAGAAGTTGCCACAGGTAAGAGGATGCTTGCCGTCAATATGTGGCAGGAAAATCTCATGCAAGTTTTGGCAGCCTAAGAACGCGTCGTTACCAATAGAAGTTAATGTTGTTGATGCCACAAACTTTGTTATATTTGATTCCCTAAACGCTGCGTATCCTATAGTTTTCAAGCGGTCGAGACCAGTCAATTGTACAGTAAGATCTAATGTGTTAAAAAATGCACGATCACCTATAGTTTCAACATTATAGAAAGGGAAAGTTGCTAGCCATGAAGAATAAAAAGCACTCTCTCTTATAAATCTAATACTGGGAGCCTGACTTATGACAAAAGTGACTTTTATATTGGAGCCAGCCCAAGCACCAATTTCAGTGGGCACATAACTCTTGCCGGCATAGGGTTGGTTCGAGGGAATGGATGTGGTGTTAAAAACATCTTTGTTAATCTTGACCACACTCAGTGTGCCGTCACCCGAGTAGCCATTATAACTATATGGTGATGTAGAAGTTACTGTATAATACAATTTGCCTGACACGATATCCCAACAATTGCGGTGGTCATCGTCACCAGTTTTGCGGTTATATTGCGACCAGATAGAGCTGTTGGCATAGGCATCATATGATCCGTATGGCATATAAAGATCCACACTGCTTTTATCGGTAACAGCAGGGAAAAGGTCGCCAGCTGGTGGTGTCATTGTGTTAAACTCAACACGGTTAATTGCATCGCAACCAGCAAAAGCATTAGCGTTTACTGTAGTGACCGATGACGGAAAGTGTACTAGTTTCAAATTTTTACAGTTTTGAAATGCGTATTGTTCAAGGATTTTGAGATTATAGGGCAAATAGAGTGACGAAAATTTACATCCTGCAGCGGCATATTGATACACTTGTTGCAGAGTCTCGGGAAAAACATTTTCTTGCCAATTTCCAGGCAGCTGATAGAGCATGGTCTTGGACTTATTATACAAAGCATTATAATAACTGCAATAGTTGGGGTTATTGGCATTGACAGTGATACCTGTCATTAATGAGTTATTATAAAAAGGTGCATATCCAATATACTTGGTGGTTTGAGGGATTGTCACATCCGAGAGATTACATCTGCCAAAAGCATAACTGCCCAAATATGCCACATTACACAAGCTGCTGGCAAGATTAACAGAGTAAAGATTGGTACAATTATAGAAGGCATAATCGCCGATGGTATCGACTGGCACATCGGCACTTTCTAGGCCTGTGCAGCCGTAGAACGACCTCACGCCAATTCTATACCCCATAGTGCTGTTGTTGACCACTTGAGTGATGGCAGTGTTGTTCATGAACGCGCTGTCGGCAACGCCATAGAACTTATAAGTGCCTGGGGAATTGTTGTCAGAATTGCCTACACTTTGCGGTAAACTGATAGTATTGTTTGAGCCGTCGGTAAAGGTAGCTGCCACTAGCGTACACATTGAGCGCACCGACGGATTGCTGCTGTTTCCGTCATAGGGTATGCCGTTCTTGATGGTATAGTATTGCCAGCAGCCGTTGGTGGAATTGTAAACCTTGAAATCGCTCGACATGAAGCCACGATGTCGAGCAATGGTACTAAAAGCCGCATTCCACTTGCTGTCCGCCTTCAGGGCGTTCATGCCGCGATAGGTCGCTGTGGAACATATTTTTGAAGAAGCACCACTGCTGAAAGTGCCACTGCCTATAGTCGGCACACTTTCTCCTGCGTAAAGGACATAGGTCAGCACAGAGTTGTTGTAGAAAAGGTCATAACCCAGATAATTGACAGAGCTCGGGAGCTGGACCATATATAAATTGCTCAGACTGCGGAATGCATAATTGTTGATGCGTTGAACTCCGTATCCCACCACTATCGATCGAATATTGGTGTTTGGGGAGTTGTCATTTGCAGCAAGGCCCATAATGCCGATTTCATATACCCGATAGCGCGTGCCGTTGTAATTGACATAGCCGGGCACATTTACAGTAACATTAGAACCTGTAGGCATGGCATACCAACTCGTGATCTTGGCGACAGTTTCACCTGTGGTGCTAAGCGTCGTAAGTTCGTATTTGAACGTCCCGTCGTTGAAAGTCGTTTGGGCACTTGCTGTTATGGCAAAAAGCGCCATGAGAAGGAGTAAGGATAATTTTTTCATTCTTGTTGTATTTTGATGTAATAATATTTCGATAAATAAATTATTTTAATTGTTGCAAATTTACACATTATGTAATAAATAAGCAAAAGAAAAGGAGATTTTTTTGAGAATGTGAAGTTCAGAGAATATGGTCAGACAAAAAAAGCGCCCTTCTGAGCGCTTTTAGTTAGAATATGTGTGGGGTATTTTACTCTTGCTCGTAGATTGCAGCCTCTTCGGGTGTGAAGTCGTTGATGAACTTCACGTTTGCGGCGAGGCGTGCCTCGGCGTAGCGCACATACACGTTTGCCGACTGCTTGAAGAGCTCAGGAGCCTTGCTTGCGTCATTGCATAGCAGGTAGCTCATGATGGTCCAAGCTGCCATCTCCACCATGCGGCGTGCGTGGAAGGTGATGTAGTCGGGATTCTCGTAGCTCTTTACCTTCTCGACAGCTTCCTCGTAGGCGGCCATCATCTTATCGACGCGAGCCTTGAGAGGAGCCATCTCTTCGCTGTATTGACCCTCGGCATACTCCTTCATCTGAGCCAGATAGGTGCCAGTGGTGACGTGGCGGATTGCCGCCACCACCTGCAGCTGGGTTGTGCCCTCGTAGATGTTCATAATGCGGGCATCACGATATAAGCGTTCGCAGGTGTAGTCGCGCATAAAACCGCTACCACCGTGAATCTGGATGCAGTCGTAGGCGGTTTGGTTGGCATATTCGCTCGACGAGGCCTTCGACAGCGGAGTAAAGGCGTCGGCAAGGCGATTGTAGCGCTTCATCTCGGCACGTTCCTTGGGAGTGAGCTGACGCTCGCGGCCAATCTGCTCCCAAATCTTATAGACATCGACAAAACGTGCTGTCTCATAGAGGATAGCACGCGAAGCGTCGAGCTTGGCCTTTATATTGCTGAGCATCTCGGCAACAGCGGGGAAGGTGATAATCGCCTTGCCAAACTGCTCACGGCTGCGGGCGTAGTCAAGAGCCTCGTTGTAGGCAGCCTGACATAGGCCCACGCTCTGTGCGGTGATACCCAGGCGGGCACCGTTCATGAGCGACATTACATACCTGATGAGGCCCATACGGCGCGAGCCACACAGCTCAGCCTTGGCGTTCTTGAACACCAGCTCGCATGTGGGGCTGCCGTGGATACCCATCTTATCCTCGATGCGGCGCACGGTGACACCACCATTGCGCTTGTCGTAGATGAACATCGAGAGGCCGCGGCCGTCCTTGCTGCCTTCCTCGCTGCGGGCGAGCACCAGATGTATGTCGCTGTCGCCGTTGGTGATAAAGCGCTTCACGCCGTTCAATCGCCAAGTGCCGTCCTCGTCCTGAGAGGCCTTGAGCATCACGCTCTGGAGGTCGCTACCGGCATCGGGCTCGGTGAGGTCCATCGACATTGTCTCTCCGTTGCACACGCGAGGGATGTAACGCTCAAACTGGTCTTCATCGCCAGCCTCAAAGAGGGTGTCGATACAGCTCTGCAGGCTCCAGATGTTCTGGAAACCGGCATCGGCCTGAGCAATCATCTCGCTCATCATTGAGAAAGTGACGTTAGGCAGATTCAAGCCGCCATACTTGCGTGGCATCGACACGCCATAGAGACCTGCCTTACGAGTAACGTCGAGGTTCTCCTGAGTTTTGCTGGCATAAGCCACACGACCATTGGCATGATGTGGGCCTTCCTTGTCAACGCTCTCGGCATTAGGCGCGATAATCTCGCCGGTAATCTCACCGGTAATCTCGAGAATCTTGTCGTAGGAGTCGATTGCATCCTCGTAGTCAACGGGCGCATAGTCAAACTCCTGGCTCTGAGTGTAGTCACGCTCCTTCATGCCCACGATTTTCTCCATCAAGGGATGACGCAGGTGATACTGCAGAGCTTTATTGTCTTTATAGAAATTTGCCATAGAATTTAGTTTTCAGTTGTCAGTTGTCAGTTGTCAGTTTTGACAGCTAACACTGAATTTATAATTATTTCGAATTTTTCTTGTAATACTTGATTAGTTTGGGGATAATCTCCTCGAGGTTGCCAGTGATGACGTAGTCGGCAATGGCGTTGATGGGAGCGTTGGGGTCATTGTTGATTGAGATGATTATCGAACTCTCGTTCATGCCCGCAACGTGCTGAATCTGTCCCGATATGCCGCAAGCGATGTAGAGCTTGGGACGCACAGTGACACCAGTCTGGCCAATCTGACGCTCATGCTCACAGAAACCGGCATCGACAGCGGCACGGCTTGCGCCCACCTCACCACCGAGTACATCGGCAAGTTGGAAAATGAGGTCGAAATTCTCCTTGCTGCCAACACCGTAGCCACCAGCCACGATGATTGGGGAGTTCTTGATGTTGATTTTAGACTTCTCCACCTCGCGGTCGATAATCTTGACAATAAAGCTTGCTGGATCAACATATTTGTCAGCGTCGAGATTGATGACCTCGCCCTTGTAGTTGGGGTCGAAAATCTCCTTCTTCATTACACCCTCGCGCACGGTAGCCATCTGAGGACGGTGCTCAGGGTTGACGATAGTCGCCACGATGTTGCCGCCAAAAGCGGGGCGAATCTGATATAGCAAGTCCTTATATTCGGTCTTGGTCAAGGGGTCGGTGTGGTCGCCAATCTCCAGCGCGGTGCAGTCGGCGGTGAGGCCGCTGGTGAGGCACGACGAGACGCGAGGACCCAAATCGCGGCCAATCACGGTAGCACCCATAAGGCAGATTTGCGGCTCTATTTCTTTGAAAAGGTTGATAACGATTGAAGAGTGTGGCAGCGATGTGTAAGGATAAAGGCGCTCATCCTCTACCTTGTAAACCACGTCAACGCCGTAAGGGAACACCTGCTCCTCTACCCCATCGAGCTTGTCGCCGATGATAAGGGCCTCGAGCTTCACGCCCAGACGAGTGGCGAGGGTGCGGCCTTTGGTCAACAACTCCAGACTGACGTCGGCAACACGGCCGTCGTCAAACTCGCAATAAACTACTAAATTATTCTTGTCGTTCATAATTTCTCGTTTCTGTAAATTGTGAATTGTGCATTTTGAATTGTGCATTAACCAATAATATGGTCGGCAATGAGTTCTTGCACGAGACCTTCGAGTTGGGCTTCGTCGCCACCCTCGATGGTCTTGCTCTCCTTAGCCTGGAACACAACATTAACTACAGTCTTAACCTTAGTGGGCGAGCCCTTCATGCCAATCTGATTGGGGTCGGCCTCAATGTCGGCAACACCCCACTCGCGAATGTTGAGATAAGGACGAGCCTCAACGAGACGCTGACGCTCCTCGCTCAGCTGTGCCTTCTCGCTGGGAGTGACGGCATATTTGAACTTCTGAATCAACTTGGCGTTACGGGGACGGCAAGCATCGGCACTGCCATTAACGGTAACCACCAAAGGCAGCGGGCAGGTAACGGTCTCAAAGCCGTTCTCGATGCGGCGCTTGATGGTTGCGATGCCGTCTTCCACCTTCACGCTCTCGGCGTAGGTCACTTGTGGAAGACCCAATTTCTCGGCAATTTGCGGACCCACCTGTGCGGTGTCGCCGTCGATAGCCTGACGGCCACCAACAATGATATCCACTTTGTCAAGGTGACGGATAGTCTGCGCCAGCGAGTAGCTGGTAGCGAGGGTGTCGGCACCTCCCAATGGGCGGTCGGTAAGCACCACGCCGTCGTCGCCACCGCGATATAGGCTCTCGCGCACCATCTCGGCACTGCGAGGCAGACCCATTGTCACGAGTGTGATTTTCGAACCAGGATGAGCATCCTTGAGCTGAAGCGCTTGCTCAAGCGCATTCAGATCCTCGGGGTTGAAGATTGCGGGCAGCGCTGCACGGTTGATGGTTCCGTCGGCCTTCATCGCATCTTTACCCACGTTGCGAGTGTCTGGCACTTGTTTTGCCAGCACAACGATATTCAAACTCATAGAATCTAAAATTGTTTAAATATTATTATTTTGCTTTATTTACTCTTTTTATTTACAGTCGTTTAGTGCCAATCACAGCACTCTGCGATTCAAAAACGTGCAAAATTACACAAAACCACCCACACAGCAAAAACTTTGCACCCTTATTATAGATTATTAAGATTAATAAGAAACACCTAAAAATAGGCATTAACAAGCAAAACAATTACTTCATTGCGCAAGGTGAAGTCCAGTCATCTGCTCAGGAGTGACAAAACTGTATCCACGCTTTTTCAATGTCTTGATAAGTTCTGGTAACAGCTCATAAAACCCCTTAGGACGACGGCTGTCTTTCCCAAAGTGAATCATTAGAAAATGCCCGTTGAGTGAATGCTGCTTTTCCCAATCCATTATGCTGTTCCACAGCCATTTGTTGTCGCGGTAATACTTGAGTCCTATCCATGTATAATCATTATTGCTCTGGGTACCGGGAGTGTAATTTATCACCTGCAAGCCAAGTTCCTTTGCCCATGATGCATGGCATGCGTTATACCACTCATAAGGCGGGATGAAATAAGGGGAATTATCAGGAGTGATACCGAAAGGCGCCATCGTGGCATAAGCCTGCTTTAAGTCATTAATAAATTCGTCGTGAGTCACCAGTGTGGAATCTCGGTTCTCCCATGGGCACAACACCTGATGCTTGTAGCCATGACACGACACATAGTGGCCGTCGTTAATAAGGCGTTTTACAATGTCGGGATGCATCGAGAAGAAATATCCAGTGAAGAAGAAAGCCCCTTTCACATTGTTCTTCTTTAGCGTTGAGATAATAGTCTCAGCACCTGTCGCAAGACTGTCGGCAGTAAACACAAGGCAGATGTTTTTCACGTTTGGATCACCCTGCACTATGCCTCCCTCCACATAGATGTTCTCATCAACTCCAGAGGCTGTATCACCTCGGCCTTCCATCTCGTAAGTTGACAATGGAAATGTGAGCGACGCGGTTCCATCCATAGTGGGCTCGTTTGTGCTGTAGTCATGGGTGTTATCATGATAGACCACGTCTCCGGGCTGGAAATCAAGAAATGCATTAGCAGTCACATGGGGCATATCCTCATTGATGTTCACACCCTTGAGGCTATTGAAGATAGTGGCATAAACAGGACCATCGACCAGCCCTCCAGTGGGAATGCCCACATTCTGGAACACCCAATTGCTGTGTGTGGCGTGAGGATAGACCCCTCCCTTTGGAAGTTCAACAATCATACTCGTGCCCCAAGGGTTGCACCCGAAGAGCCAGTCGCGTAGCGAGCCTTCCATTTCTTCAAACTGTCGGTCGCCTGTCAGCCTGCGGTAAAGAATGCACTGCGTGAGCAATGCCGTGGTGAGGTTGTTGCTGCACCATATTCCAGGAACTCCCCAGTAAAACGGATGATCAAGAGCACGTGCCCTCTGCTCCACACGTTCAATTCCTGCCTTGAGGTTTCTGATGAATTCGTCGCGAAGCCTGTTGTTATCACCCGCCATTACTGCTACTTGATAGTGACCCATATTCATGAATGGATACCACTGATAATGACGCGCGCTGTCTGCGCCCATCCACGGAGTTACCGGCTCACGTCGGCCATATTCCACGGCCTGTGTGAGAAATTTTCTATCGCCAGTTAGTCGATACAACTCAATGGCTCCAAGCTCCATGTCATCCACCCAGTTGTCTTCCTCATAGATATAAGGGGACACCACACTCACCGTCTGTGCATTTCCAGGCATGTCGACACCCACTTGATAGGCATCGGCAGCCTTGCCTTGAATTTTCAATGCAAAGTCGGGATAGTAGGGTTTCAAAATTTGGCTTCCCAAGGCAAAATCACTGGCAAATTTTCCTGCAGTGCTGGCTCCGCCCATAGTGGCATTTAGAAATTTGCCACGCTGCTGAGGCTTGCCATTAACGAAATATACTGGACGACCATTCTTCGGTCCCCAACCATAATCGGCAGGATCATCCTTCGGCATTTTTGTGCCAATATGGTCTCGGTCGTCGGCAATCTGGTTATATAGCTCGCCCTTTTCAGGGTTCATTCGGTCGAGCCAGTCAAGTCCCCACTTGATTTGATCCACGATGTCGGGCACGCCATTGGCACCCTTATCGCCATTGGCATCAAAATGGTCGGCAAATGCCGATGGGTTTTGCTGATAGGCAAACATCATCTGATAGATAGCATTGGCACTGGTTGTAGTGTATTGCAGCAGGTCGGCAGCATCATGCCATCCACCGCGCACATCTATGCGCTGCCCTTCCTTGGTGGGATGGTAGCGCACGTAGGCGTCTTTTGTGTGACAACTGTCGTGTTGGAACGGATTATAGCCACACTGCTGTTGCCTCATGTAGTTGAGCACAAAGTCGGCAGTGCCGTTATAGACAGCCCCGTTGATAGCAAAAGTTGGCGATGTCGTTTTTCCCACACGTATGAAATATGAGCCTTTCCTTTGAAAGTCACTGAAATTCAGCCTACAGGTGTATTTCATGTGCAGTAAGGGCGCAGTGGCACGAATCTGCCGTGATTGATATACCACCTCACCAGTAAAAGCATCAACCAATTCAAAACCATCGACCGTTGTTGGGTCGTTACTCATAAAAACCGCCACCTTGGTGGCATGGGGTAGATATCCTAGCTGATTGACACGAATCCATTCACCGGCATTGGCCATGGCCGCCATTGCAACTGACAACAGTAGAGTTATTATGCTATTTTTCATCTTATACTTAATCAATTAGAGGTTTTTGATAACCAGTTGTTAATCACGCAAAGATAACGCAATTTGACCGAAACTCCCAAAAAAACATTGTTTTTTGATAAAAAACCAGAGAATTTGACCTTTCTTTTTTCCAGTTCCTTTCACTTTTCACGGCTTTTGAATTGTGGGTTTTGGAGAAAAGTGTTATATTTGCACGATTAAAAGCAATTATCTTGAAAACTACTAATATTAACTTATAACTTTTTATGAAGAAAACATTAATTGCCGCTGCTGTTGTGGCATTGGCATCAACAAGTATTGCTATGGCACAGAACAGCAATTTCAACTACAATGTGGACCGCTTTGCCGACATAGAAGTGTTGCGCTATCAGGTTCCTGGTTTTAACGATTTGACCTTGCAGCAGAAGAAGTATGTCTATTACCTCACCGAGGCAGCCCAGCAGGGCCGTGACATCCTTTTTGACCAGAATGGAAAGTACAATCTGGTGATTCGCCAAGTGCTCGAGGCAATGTACACCAATTACAAGGGTGACCGCACGAGTGCCGACTTTAAGGGCCTTGAGAAATACCTGAAGCAGGTATGGTTTGGCAATGGCATCCATCATCACTATTCTCAGGACAAGTTCGTGCCCGAGTTCTCGCAGGAATTCTTCAATGCTGAGTATAAGAAATTACCTCTTGAGGCGCTTCCTATCCAGTCGTGCGACAAGTGCTCTAAGGAGAAGAAATGCGACAAAGCCGAAGAACTGCTCGCAACCCTCGACAAGGTGATTTTTGACCCCACCTATATGGCAAAACGTGTAAACCAGGCCGATGGTGAGGACCTGATTGTCACCAGTGCCAACAACCTATATGAGGGTGTTACCCAGCAAGAGGTGGAGGATTTCTACAACGCAATGAAAGACCCCAACGACGAGACTCCTATCTCTTACGGCCTCAACTGCAAAGTTGTGAAAGAAGACGGCAAAGTTGTTGAGAAGCAGTACAAAATTGGAGGCCTCTATAGCAAGGCCATTGTCAATATCGTTTACTGGCTCCAGAAGGCTGCCAGCGTTGCCGAGAACAGCGCACAGAAGGCTTATATCGCCAAACTCATCGAGTATTACACCACTGGCGACCTCAAAGCCTTTGACGACTACAGCATCATGTGGGCCGAGGAGACTCAAGGCACCGTTGACTTCATCAACGGCTTTATCGAGAGCTACGGCGACCCTCTGGGCATGACCGCCAACTGGGAAAGCATCGTGAACTTCAAGAATAAAGACGCATCGATTCGCTCCAACCTCATCAGCGGCAACGCTCAGTGGTTTGAGGACAACTCGCCAGTTGACAACCGCTTCAAGAAGCAGAACGTGAAAGGCGTCAGTGCCAAGGTAATCACCGCTGCTATCCTTGCTGGTGACAGCTATCCCTCGACTCCTATCGGCATCAACCTGCCTAACAGCAACTGGATTCGCGCCGCACATGGCTCGAAATCGGTATCTCTAGAAAACATTACCGACGCCTACGACGAAGTGGCTAGCGGCACTGGCTTTAACGAGGAGTTTGCTTACAGCGACACCGAGGTGCAACTAATGAAGAAGTATCTCACCCTTGCCGACAAACTTCACACCGACCTCCACGAGTGCCTGGGACACGCCAGCGGACAACTGCTTCCAGGTGTTGACCCCGACGC
This sequence comes from Muribaculaceae bacterium, assembly GCA_017618355.1. Taxonomy (GTDB): domain Bacteria; phylum Bacteroidota; class Bacteroidia; order Bacteroidales; family Muribaculaceae; genus Sodaliphilus. The sequence goes on along the minus strand of JAFZUL010000104.1, from coordinate 326 downwards.
TCTCAAGGCCTACGGCTCTACCCTCGAGGAGGCCCGCGCCGACCTCTTTGCGCTTTACTATCTTGCTGACCCAAAACTTATTGAGCTTGGAATCTTCAAAGATGCCGACACCTACAAGGCAGAATACTACAAGTACATCATGAACGGTCTTATGACTCAGCTCACACGCATCGAGCCAGGCAAGGACATCGAGGAAGCACACATGCGCAACCGCAAACTCATCAGCGAGTGGTGCTACCAGAAGGGCAAAAAGGCCAAAGTGATTGAGTATGTAAAGAACAAAAAGACTGGCAAGACCTACATCAAGGTCAATGACTACGAGAAGC
>JAFZUL010000103.1 GCA_017618355.1 Muribaculaceae bacterium | reverse complement strand
TCCTCTTTAATACACAAGTTTAGATGTTTTAGAAAACATGATTAATTAACAGAAAATAATAACAACCACAAAATACATCAAGAATCATGAAATCAATCTGTTTCTATTTTCAGATACATCAGCCGTTCCGCCTGAAGACTTATCGTTTCTTCGACATTGGTAACGACCATTACTACTATGATGACTTCGCCAACGATGAAATCATCACTCGCATAGCACAGCGCTCTTACTTGCCAGCCAATGAGATGCTTCTAGACATGATTAAGGCTAATGGCAAGAAGTTCAAGGTGGCGTTCTCGATTAGTGGCACGGCTCTGGAGCAGCTTGAGCAGTATGTGCCCGAGTTTATCGACTCGATGAAGGACCTCGCCGATACTGGCTGCGTGGAGTTCCTCAGCGAGACCTACGCTCACTCGCTATCGTCGCTCGTTGATCCCGAGGAGTTTATCGCTCAGGTAAAGGCGCACGACGAGAAGATTTATCAGCTCTTTGGCCAGAAACCTAAGGTTTTCCGCAATACCGAGTTGATATACAACGACGACATTGCCTCAATGGTGGCGTCGATGGGATTCAAGGGCGCAATCACCGATGGTGCAAAGCACATCCTGGGCTGGAAGTCGCCTAACTATCTCTACAAAGCAGCCTCGGCACCAAAACTGAAACTGCTTTTGAAGAATTCCAAGCTTAGCGACGATATTTCGTTCCGCTTCAGCAATCCCGAGTGGGCGGCTTATCCATTGACAGCCGACAAATACATCAATTGGATTGCCAACCTGCCCGAAGAGGAGATGCTCATAAACCTGTTTATGAACTATGAGACCTTCGGCGAGCTGCAGCCACGCGAGAGTGGCATCTTTGAGTTTATGAAGGCTCTGCCACGCTTTGCTGCCGAGCACGGTATAGAGTTTATGACTCCAAGCGAGGTGGTGTCGAAGATGAAGCCGGTGAGCGAACTCTCTGTTATGCACCCAATATCGTGGGCCGACGAGGCACGCGACACCAGTGCTTGGATGGGCAACATCTTGCAGGAAGAGGCGGTAAATAAGCTCTACTGCTTGGGAGAGCGCATCAGGTTGGTTACCGACAAGCGCATACGCCAAGACTGGAACTACTTGCAGGCTAGCGACCATTTCTATTACATGTGCACTAAGCACAGTAGTGATGGCTCGGTTCATTCGCACTATAGTCCCTACGATTCGCCCTACGCAGCGTTTACCAACTACATGAATGTGCTTAGCGACTTCTTGATTCGTGTGCGTGAGCAATTTCCCGAGGAGATTGAAAATGAGGAGCTTAACGCTCTGCTTCTCACCATCCGCAATCAGGAGAAGGAGATTGAGGAGTTGAACCGCGAGGTAGAATTGCTGCGCAACAACATTGTCAAGGACACTACTGGCGACTTTGTGCCAAATGTGGAGGAGCCAGAGCCAAAGGAAGAGCCCAAGCCCAAGAAGGCTCCAGCAAAGAAGCCTGCCGAGAAAAAAGCGCCAGCAAAGAAAGCTGCGGCGAAGAAACCTGCTGAGAAGAAAGCTCCAGCAAAGAAGGCTGCGACGAAGAAACCTGCTGAGAAGAAAGCTCCAGCAAAGAAGGCGACCCCTAAGAAAACTGCCAAGAAGTGATGGGCAAGAAGAAACTTCTTTACATACATGGTTTCAGGAGTTCGGCTAAAAGCAGTACGATTCTCACCATCAAGGCCAATTACCATGAGGTGGAGGTGCATGCTTTCGACGTGACGCATCATCCGGTGGAGTCAATCAAGAAGATTGAGGGCTATATAGCCGAGCACGGCATTGACATCCTTGCTGGCACTTCGCTTGGCGGGTATTATGCGCTGTGCGCCAAGGTTGACATACCTAAGATTGCTGTAAATCCGGTGTTAAATCCAGAGAACAGTCTGAGTTTCTTGCCCGAGATAGGGCAGGAGGTGGAGTATTACAACCCCCGTGAGGATGGGGTGCAAACTTTCAAATGCACACTTGCCGACCTCGACGAGTTCCGTGGTATCGAGAAATACATCACCCCTGTCACTCACATCATTGGCAGCGACAAAGATGAACTGCTTGGAGACTTGCGTGATCAGTACAAGGCACTAGTGGGCGATCGCTTTCACGAGTCGTCTCAACTCGGCCACCGCATCACTCCAGAGTTCACCGCCATCCCCACTGGCGACTTCTATAAAGTCTTGTCTATGTTTCTGTAGAAACTAGGGGTTGATAAGCATAAGTGACTGTTAGATAGGGTTCTAGCAGTCACTTTTTGTTATGATAGATAGTTACTTATTTCATTGCGTTGATGATGCGGCGAGTGCCATCTTCAACCACTGCCCGCTGAGTGGCGAGGTTGATGCGGATAAAGCCTTCACCTGCCTTTCCGTACATGGCACCGTCGTTGACCATGACCTTGCCATCATCGAGGATTTTCTTGGTCACCTCGGCGCTGGTCATGCCAGTGGGAGTGACATCAATCCAGGCAAGATAGGAACCTTCCATTGGTGTTATGTGGAAGTCAGGCAGTTCCTTATTCATCATGTCGCACAGCACTTTGAAGTTGCCGGCTATGTATTCGTTGAACTGCTCAATCCAACTCTCGCCGTGGTTGTAGGCTGCCATAAACGCTTCGAGACCAAAGGGGTTGATGGCGCACACTTGGTTGTCGATGAGCGCTTTATTGATATCAGCCTTGATGCGAGGGTTGCTGCTCACGATGAATGCTGCCTGCAATCCTGCGATGTTGAACGACTTGCTTGGCGAGCCGCAGGTTACGCAGTTGGCTTGAGCCTCCTCTGAGATAGAGGCGAACGGAGTGTAATGCTCGCCTGGCATCATCATCTCGCAGTGAATCTCGTCGCTGACGACAGTCACGCCGTGCTTGAGGCAGAGTTCATTGACCTTAAGCAGCTCTTCTTTGCGCCACACTCGTCCAGCAGGGTTGTGAGGGTTGCAGAAGAGCAGTGTGTGGGTGTTTTCGTCGGCTAAGGCGTTATCCAGCGCTTCGTAGTCGATAGAGTAGGAGTAGTCCTCATTGTAGGTTAGTGGCACCTCAACAGGGTTGCATTTGTTGCTTTCGATGCAGGTGAAGAAGCAGTTGTAGATGGGAGTGAGAATTACCACATTCTCGCCAGGTTTGGTTCCTGCTTTGAGTACTGCGTCAATGGCTGGCACCACGCCAGTGGTATATTCAATCCAGTCGCGGTCGATTTTCCAGTTGTGTCGTCTCTCAAACCAGTTGATGATTGATGTAAAGAACTCTTCGGGTACTTGGGCGTATCCAAATACGCCATGCTCGAGCCGTTGTTTTAGGGCATCCATTATGCAAGGAGCTGCCTTGAAATCCATGTCGGCAATCCACATGGGAATTACGTCGTCGCTAGGACACTGGTCCCATTTCACTGAATGTGTACCTCGGCGGTCAACAATCTCGTCAAAATTGAATTTCTCGTTGTTCATTGTTATATTGTGGTTTATATTATTGATTTTAAAGTAGAGAAATAAGGTGTTTTGCGCCTAATATTTATTTTCTGCAAAGTTAATGATTTTTCAAGTTATTATAAAATAATTTGGGTAGTTTAACTGCTGGAAATAATACTTTTTTTAGACCATCGCCCAGACCAAAGCCTTATGAGGAAGATTGCGCCTCTCACCCATAACTCGATGCACATGGCAATCCACACTCCAACGAGTCCGTAAATTGGGGCTAGCAGGGCGGCGAGCGTGATTCGGATAATCCACATGCTACCCAGATTCATTGCGCTGGGAATCAGTGTGTCGCCAGCACCCACCATCACGCCGTAGCACACGATGGAAGCACCAAATAGCGGCTCGGCCCATGCCTCTATACGCAGGCATTGAGCACCTAGGTCAACAATGTCTCTCACAGGCGACATCACCGACATCATTTGTGGGGCGAAGAGGTACATCAGCACTCCTAATGTGGTCATTGATAGCACACCTAGAGCAACGGTGATGTGGGCAAACCTATTGGAAAGGTCGCGGCGGTTAGCGCCTATGCTTTGGCCAACAAGAGTGGTCGCAGCCTCGCCAAGTCCGTAGCCAGGCATATAGCACAGGCCTTCGGCGGTTATGGCAAAGGCGTTGGCGGCGATGGCGATGCTTCCCAGCGGTGCAACGATGACCGTAGTGGCAATATATGCCCCGCACATCATCACTTCCTGGAGGCCTATTGGAGTTCCTATTTTAATAGCTTTTTTCAGGCAATCAATAGTGGGGGCAAAGCTGCCTCTGGTGCCTTTGAGCTTCAGGTCTCTTGACTTTACGAGGAGGAAATAGAGCATCATCAGGCATGTTACTACCTCTGCGAGAACTGTACCCAAAGCGGCGCCCATCACACCAAGTCCTGCTCCTGGCATGTGGATGGCATGACCGTCGATGGAGATGTCGCGACTGGGAAAGATGAGAAGGAAGTTGAACAACACATCAAGCACGCACATCAGTATATTGAGCATCCCAGGCACTTTCATGTTGCCACTGCTGCGCAACATTCCTCCTGCCAACAATTCTATCTCAAGAAACGGTAGGAACAGCGACAGGATGAAGAAATAGCGCGATGCGTTGTGGCAGATTTCGTCATTGCCGCCAAGCCAATGGGGCAGATAGCCACTAATAAGGCAGCCCACAAGTGCCAGCACAACGCTGAAAGTCATGCAGCACACTAGTGACTGCCTAAGCACGCTTCGGGCATCGCTGCTACGGTTTGCGCCAATGAGGTGCGCCACTTGCACGGTGAATCCCATCGCCGCAGCATTTAGAAGTCCGCCAAAGAGCCACATCGAGGTGGATACAAGGCCTATTGATGCGCTGTCGTTGGTTCCCAATCTTCCCACCATAGACGAGTCAATGTACTGCATTATGATTATTGACAAGTGCGCCAGGATAGCTGGGGTGCTTAGGGCAACAGTAAGCTTGAGTTGCTGCCTCAAGGTCATTGAAGCACCACTCTTAATCATGTCTATAAGCTTATTGTTGCTAGCAGATGCCATGGTTAGCCTTTATATATATAATAAGGTGTGATGTTAATCAATATGCAAAAGTAATCAAAAAACTCACGCCCCACAAATATTAGTGCTTTTAACCACTTTGTTTCCTTTTGTTCCTTATTCCTTTTCAGCACGACACAAAAAAAGCCTCACAACGAGTGTGAGGCTTTTTAATCATTCAACGTTAACTAATTCTGATGTCAGAATTATTTGTTGCGAACGATAGTTACGCAACGGCCGAGAGGAGCACTCTGTGCACCATAAACGTCGGGGTGGTTAGCGTTGTTAGTCTCAGTGCTGAGACGGCCACCGCTGATACCCTTGTCCTCAAGAGCCTTCTTAACGCCATTTACACGGTCGTGACGGAGCTTGATGTTGATCTCGTCGTTACCAGTGTAGTTGTCGGCCCAACCAGTGAGCAGGTAGTTGTCATTCTCGTTGTTCATTACGTCAGCAACTGCGTTAACAACTTCCATTTGTACTGGGGTGATGTAAGATTTGCCTCTTGGATAGTAGATAGTTGCAAGAGGAGCCTCTTTGCTAGGACCAGGATTGTCGCACTTGTGGTTCTTCTTCCAGTTCAAGCAGTCGTTGAGCTGGTTCTCGAGGTCACGAATCTTAGCGTTAGCCTGAGCGAGTTTGTTGCGAAGAGCCTCGAGCTCACCAGTCAAGTCAGGTGGGCAGTCTGGGCAAGTGGGGCAAGTAGCCTCATCCCACTCAGTCTTACCAAACTTGTAAGCGAAACCGAGTTGTGCGCTTGGATACTCAATCCAGGTCTTGCGGCCAGCACCATCCATGTGCTCCTGAATCATGTCGAAACGGAGGTCAAGGAGGAGGTCAACGTGCTTGCCAAGAGCGAAGCTGTTGAGCAAACCGGCCTGGAGGGCGAAGTTACGGCTGTGATAGCCATCCTTGCCATTGTCAGCACCCATGTACTTCCAGCTGCCAGAGCCATCGGCCTTGTCATTGTAGAAGTTCCAGCTAGTAGAAGCACCAGCGTAAACTGTAGCGTTGTAGAAACGACCTGGCTTGTAGCCGCAAATCCAGTTGGTAACGTTAAACAGAACATCGCCAGTTACACCAATGCGGTTGAACTTCTGGCCAGGATAGTTAACGCCATCTTTCATTTGGTCGCTCATGTCAGTACGGAGACCAATTGCTGTTGCTTGACCAGCAACACCCTTCATCTGCTCGAAGTGACCGCCGATGCGAACACCCAGCAGTGGAGAGAACCACTTACCGATGAACAAATTGGCCTTAGGAGCCATGAAACGCTTACCAAGCTTCATGTTAGCATCTTTGTAAGACATCATAACGCCTACACCACCTGTAGCCTGAACAAACCAGTTGTCCTGCATACGATTGAAGGTGTACTCCTGAGCTTTAACTGCAGGAGCCAAGAAAAGAGCACATGCACATGCAAGTAATGTAATCTTTTTCATAGACTTACGTTTTTTTAAATAAAAATTTTTATTTGTTAAACACTAAAATAAATTATATACCTTATCAAAACATTGTGCAAATATACAGCTTTTTTTTTGATTGTTAATCATTTTCTCAAAAAAATCTTCAAAAAAAGGTCATTTTTTGCGTTTTTTGAGTGTTTTTTGGATTTCTGAGGCGATATTTTGGGGTGAAAAGCCAAATTTCTCGTCCAAAATCTTGTATGGGGCAGAGGCTCCGAAGTGGTCAAGTCCGAAAACTGTGCCTCCGTTGACCACATTTTGCAGAGTTGAGGGCAGTCCGGCGGTAAGTCCGAAGGCCGGCAGTTGAGGTGGAATCACCTCGTTTTGGTATTCTTTGGGCTGATTTTTGAAAAGTCCGATAGATGGAATGGAAACG